>NZ_JADBTB010000135.1:0-5125 GCF_020246405.1 Microcystis sp. M083S1 | reverse complement strand
TTGTCTGTCTTTAAATTTAAAAGCAGATTTGGTAAATTCGGCACTTCCTCCCTGATGTTTTTTCTTAAAGTTAGGATACTTATTACGACAAGCAAAGAAGTTAGTAAAAGCTGTTTGTAAATGTCTTAACCCTTGTTGTAAAGGTACACAGCTTATCTCATTGAGAAAGTCTAATTCTTCTTGTTTTTTCCACTCGGTTAGCATTGAAGAAGTTTCAGCATATCCTACTCTTTCTTGTTTTTCGTACCAAGCTTGTGTTCTGAGATGGAGAGCCTTATTGTAAACTAATCTTACACAGCCCAATGTGCGCCGCAATAGCGACTCTTGTGTTGGTGTGGGGTAAAATCGAAACGAATAGGCTTTTTCCATACCTCACATTTTAGCATATATTTCGTAAACGATGCTCATATTTAACAGTAAAGCCGTCGTAGAACGACGGGGTTTCAGACCCAAAATTTTCGATGAGCAGTTTGTCAAACGTCCTGCTGATGCCGATTTAAAAGCTATTATCCGAGATATTCTGGATTTTTAAGCAGAAATCTACTTCTTGCTGGGTTAGGACGCATATTAAACTGATGGGTAAACTATCTAACTTATCGTCGTCTAACCCACCCGACATTATCTGCTATACTAAAAAGCGTAGTCGTTATGAGTTGCATTTACGGTTATGACTGTCGAGAATTTAGTCATTATTGGTTCGGGACCGGCGGGATATACGGCGGCGATTTATGCGGCGCGTGCGAACTTAAAACCCTTGATGTTCGAGGGTTTCCAAGCGGGAGGCATTCCGGGGGGACAATTGATGACCACCACAGAAGTAGAAAATTTTCCCGGTTTTCCCGAAGGAATCACCGGTCCGAAGCTGATGGAAAGAATGAAAGAACAGGCCGAAAGATGGGGGACCCAATGCTATACCGAAGATGTTATCTCGGTGGATTTAAGTCAGCGTCCTTTTACCATTCGTTCCACGGACCGGGAAGTTAAGGCCAATAGTATTATTATCGCCACAGGAGCCACTGCCAAACGCTTAGGATTACCCAGCGAGGCCCAATTCTGGAGTAACGGCATTTCCGCTTGTGCTATCTGTGACGGTGCTACACCGATATTTAGAGAGGAAAACCTGGCCGTCATTGGTGGCGGTGACTCCGCAGCCGAAGAAGCCGTATATTTAACTAAATACGGCTCTCACGTCCATTTATTGATACGCGGGGAAGCGATGCGTGCCTCGAAAGCAATGCAGGACCGGGTGTTAAATAATCCGAAAGTTACCGTTCATTTTCACACCCAAGCACTGGATGTGTTCGGTACAGACAGTAAAATGGCAGGACTACGCATTAAAAACTCGCAAACGGGAGAAATCAGCGAATTAGCCGTTAGAGGGTTATTTTATGCCGTCGGTCACACTCCCAATACTTCCCTATTCCAAGGACAACTAGAATTAGACGAGGTGGGTTATGTGAAAGTCAAACCGGGGACTGTTGCTACCAGCGTCGAGGGGGTTTTTGCCGCCGGAGATGTGCAGGACCACGAATACCGTCAGGCAATCACTGCCGCAGGTACGGGGTGTATGGCGGCGTTATTGGCAGAAAGATGGTTATCGGAGCATAATTTAATCCAAGAATACCGTCAATCAGCCAGTTCTGAACATTACGAGACGAAAACCGTTAGCGAAACCCCGGCCGATACGGAGGAAACTTTTGATATTAACAAAACCCGTCACGTTGGGGGTTATGCTTTGCGGAAATTATTCCACGACGGCGATCGCTTGTTAATGGTAAAATATGTTTCTCCCACCTGTGGCCCCTGTAAAACCCTGAAACCGATTTTAGATAAAGTGGTCGATGAGTACGATGGCAAAATTTATTTTGTGGAAATTGACATCGAAGCTGACCTGGAAATTGCCAAAATGGGTCAAGTAACTGGGACTCCCACGGTACAATTCTTTAAGGACCGGGAATTAGTCAAGGAAATGCGCGGAGTCAAACAAAAAAGCGATTTTCGTCAAGTAATTGAAAGTTATCAATAATCAGTTATCAGTTATCAGTTATCAGATGTGAGTTTTGAGTTTACTGTTTACTGAAAAAGCTCCCCACACCCCACACCCCACACCCCACACCCCACACCCCACACCCCACACCCTAATTCATAATTCATAATTCATAATTCATAATTCATAATTCATAATTCCCTAATTCATAATTCATAATTCCCTATGCTAGAGGCTTTACAATTTGATTTTATGCGCCATGCGATTGCCGCAGGAATATTAGTTAGTATTGCCTGTGGGATTGTGGGTACTTTAGTAGTAGTTAATCGCGTGGTTTTTATCAGTGGGGGAATCGCTCATGCTGCCTATGGAGGGATAGGAATCGGTTATTTTTTTGGTATTAATCCTCTGGTGGGGGCGATATTTTTTACCTTTTTTTCGGCTTTAGGCATGGGGTTTTTACAGCGTCGCATCCGCGAGAGAGCCGATACTTTAATCGGGGTGATGTGGGCGATTGGTATGGCGATTGGGGTAATTTTTATTGATTTAACCCCCGGGTATAAAGCTGATTTAATGAGTTATCTTTTTGGTAGTATTTTAACTGTACCGAGGGATGATTTATGGATAATGGCGGGCATAGATATATTAATTATAACCTTAGTTAGTATCTTTTATAAAGAGTTGTTAGCCATATCTTTTGATGAAACTTTTGCGATTATTCGTAATATTCCCGTGGAGATAATTTATTTAGGTTTAATGGGAATAACCGCTTTAACTATTGTGGCAGTAATGCAGGTAGTAGGATTAATTATGGTAATTGCTTTGTTAACTATTCCTGCGGCTATCAGTGGACAATTTGTTAAAAATATGAAGGCAATGATGGTCCTAGCGATTATCTTAGGAATTGTCTTTACTTTGGTTGGTTTATGGTTATCCTATAGTTTAAATCTCACCTCGGGGGCGACAATTATTTTAGTGGCAGGATTGGGTTATTTAATCAGTCTTGCTTGGAAACCTTTCATCCTCACTATCACCAGAAAAATAGCTAATCTTTAAAGCTCTCCCCTAGTTGTGGTGATATAGCATTTATCTTAATAGTGAGGTATAAGGTTTTTATTTTCGGGAGACAGGAGCCGGTCGTTAATACCAAGTTAGGTTATACTTCATCTTTATGATAAACGCCGTAATTTAAAGAAAAAATACCAAATCCGTGTTAATCGCAATGATGATGAAATCCCGAAAGATATACTGTGACTAGATTTATCAAAAGTTTTGCCCGGCGGATTTGGTAAAATCAAGTAATTAATCGAGTTCATCAAACAAAAGTTCCTCTAGAATTGGTCCCATACCGTCATCATCGGGGGAAACTAATTCAACTTTCCCTTCCCCATCACCGACAGCTAAGAATAACAAAGGAGCAAGGGGACTGTAAATCGAGTATTTTTGGTCTTCGGAAAAGAAACTGGCGAGAAATTGCAATTCTTCCGGCTCTGATGACGAGGAAGGAGCATCGCTATCGATTTCTAAACTGAGAACATTATCTTCTTCCAGGGGAGGCAATTCACCACTAACGGTTAAAGTGTGAGCAGTGGGTTTGAGCAATAGGTCTAATTCTGCTAAAACTGCCTTAGCATCGGCAAAAACCCGCTCGATTTCCTCGCTATCTTCGATTAAGAAGGCATCAGATTCTTCTTCCTCCGATTCCTCGTCCCAAGCTAGAATCATCACCGGGGTATCCACGGGGACAAGAAGCATATAGGTAAGGTCATCGGTTTCATAGGCATTCTCAATATAACAGTCTAGTGATCGACCTTGCTCATCCCAGAGGGTTATGACATCCGCTTCTTCGAGTTCGTTTTCTTGAAAATTAAATTGAGGGGACATAGGCTCTCAAACGCTAATGATTGAATCAGAATATCATGAGATGCTCCTCAATCAAGCCAAGAATTCCGGTGCAAATGTTGAAAACCCTGTACATCAGTTAAATTGTATTGTAGGGGCGTGATGGTGATAAAATTCTCGCCAATAGCGCGTACATCCGTAGGCACTTCCGGGGGTAAATGGCTGTAGTCCGGTTGTTCGATATCTTCCACCACTTCCCCAATTAACCAGTAATAACTTTTACCCCTGGGGTCCAGTCTTTTCTCGAAGGTTTCCTCGTAGCGTCGCAATCCCTGCCTAGTGATTTTCACTCCCTTGATTTCGGCACTACTAACCGGAGGGACGTTGACATTGAGTAAAGTGGGAACAGGAAAAGGGTTAAGGGTAACTTTCCTGACTAAAGTGAGGGCAAAATCCGCAGCCGGTTGGAAATCACAAGCTTTAAAACTGGCCAGACTAACGGCAATACTGGGAATACCTTCGATTAATCCCTCCATGGCCGCGGAAACCGTGCCAGAATAGAGGATATCAGTACCGAGATTAGACCCGTGGTTAATGCCGGCTAAAACTAAATCGGGACGCTCTTTGAGGACGGCACTAAGGGCAAATTTTACCGAATCGGCGGGAGTTCCCGAGCAGGACCAGGCAATCACCTCGGGATGAAAAATTCCTTCCACCTGTTCGGCCCGGATGGGATGGTGTAAGGTTAAGCCATGACCGGTGGCAGAGCGCTCGCCGTCGGGACAAACTACGGTGACTTGATGACCGGCGGCAGCGAGGGTGTTGGCAAGGGTGCGGACTCCTAGCGCGGAAATACCGTCATCGTTACTGATAAGTAATTTTAAAGAGCGATCGCTAGTCATGGGAAATTTCTACTCTACTGCGCCGGCTAGTGGTATAATGTAATAGTATTTTATCGTGGGTACGTAGCTCAGAGGATAGAGCACCAGGTTCCGGTCCTGGGTGTCGGGGGTTCGACTCCCTCCGTACTCGTTCAGTAATGTAGGGTTGATTCATGAATCAACCCTACCCTTTGGGGGTAGTAGTGCTTTTCTTGATACTCAAGGGATTGAGTATTACTTGCGATTTTATTGCTCAATCCAAGTTTTTGGGGGGTTCTACCCCCCAAACCCCCTAGAGTTGATTTATTGTAGGGTTGATTTATTGTAGGGTTGATTTATTGTAGGGTTGATTTATTGTAGGGTTGATTTATTGTAGGGTTGATTTATTGTAGGGTTGATTTATTGTAGGGTTGAT
>NZ_JADBTB010000134.1:0-19674 GCF_020246405.1 Microcystis sp. M083S1 | reverse complement strand
GGTGGTCAACTACCTAATTTTCAGGGAAAAAGTACCTGAATTTTCCCCCCAATCACTCCAATGGTCGGCAATTTTTGAGAGAAAAAAAGTCTAAAAACCTTATCCAACAAGATTTTTAGATTTATTCAGCAAACCCTAACTAAGCTAAAGGCAGCTATAGAACTCTAATGTTTGAGTTATGGAGGTTATCTTAGTGGTGAGGTAATGCTCGAAGGGCTGCCATGCCGTCTTAACCGGTAATTTTAGATAGGCAAGCAGCTTAACCGGGTATTCTAGGAAAGTGATCGGATTTCAACCTTGAATCTATGGAAACCCTCTTTCATCTAGTTACTTTTGCCTTTGTCTTTGCTTTTGGTGCCTCGGTGGGCAGTTTTTTAAACGTGGTCATCTATAGATTACCTCAGGGGATATCTCTAGTGTATCCCCCTTCCCACTGTCCGAAATGTCACCATAGGTTAGGTAAAAGCGAGAATATACCCGTTTTCGGCTGGTTATGGCTAGGGGGTCGCTGTCGCTGGTGCAAAACCCCGATTTCTGTCCGTTATCCAGCGATCGAAACTTTTACCGGTTGGTTATTTTGTCTGGTTTTAGGAGGTTTTAGCTTTTCTTGGCAGACCCTAGGCTATTGGATTCTCCTGAGTTGGTTATTAGCTTTAGCTTTGATTGATTTTGACACGATGACGCTTCCTAACTCCCTCACCCAATCGGGATTAGTTTTAGGGATAGTTTTCCAAGCACTTCTAGGTTGGCAAAATAATCAAACTGTTATCTATCTCTTTTCAGCGATCGCTAGTGCAGTTTTAGGAGTCTGGTTATTTGATCTGATCCGGTGGGGGGGAAGTTTTGCCCTCAGACAGCAGTCCATGGGGGGAGGAGATGCCAAATTAGCGGCCATGATCGGTGCTTGGTTAGGATGGCAAGCATTATTAGTCACCGCTTTTCTGGCCTGTGCTATCGGGGCGGTGATCGGTATGACGGGCATTTGTCTCGGTAAAATGGCAAAAAGACAAGCTATACCCTTCGGGCCATTTCTTGCCCTCGGCGCTCTGATGAGTGTCTTTTGGAGTGATAAGATCATCTCAGCCTATCAAACCATTTTTTTGCCTTTGTTGTAAAAAAGCTATCTTGTCATTAAATCTTGATACAATAGTCTTCTGTGTCTTGGATCACCATTAGAACAACCCCCAGTCTAGGGTAAGCCGATTGGCTAGAGGAAATGCTCAAAGCTCACGACATCCCCAGTCGCGTTATCGCTATTGGCCTTGGTATTTATTGCGGCCAGGGGCATCAGGCCGCCCTACAAGTGCGTCCCCAAGATCGCTGGACAGCACTTTTGTTATTAAGTCCTCTAGAGGAAAGTCTATAAATTGTCTTTATTTTAAACTATGTCTCTATTTGATTGGTTTGCAAATCGCCAAAAAACAGAACCCAAGGTTCAACAACAACAGGAACGAGAAATAGCCGATGGTTTGTGGACAAAATGCCCAAATTGCGGCGTTTTGGCCTATACAAAGGATTTATTAGCTAATCAACTGGTTTGTCTCGATTGCGGTCATCATAATCGGGTGGAAAGTGAAGAAAGAATTCGCCAGTTAGTGGATGCTAATACTTGGAATTGCCTCGATGAACAGATTCGACCGACGGATCCGCTCAAATTTCGCGATCGGAAAAGTTATAGCGATCGCTTGCGGGAAACCCAAGAAAAAACCGGTCTGACTGATGCTGTCCACACGGGAACGGGGACGCTCGATGGTTTACCCTTAGCTTTAGGGGTGATGGACTTCCGTTTTATGGGGGGCAGCATGGGATCGGTGGTGGGAGAAAAACTCTGTCGTTTGACGGAACACGCTACCGATGAACGTTTACCCCTGGTGATTATCTGCGCTTCCGGCGGGGCGAGAATGCAGGAAGGAATGTTAAGTTTAATGCAGATGGCCAAGATTTCTGGCGCTCTTAACCGGCATCGGGAAGCAAAGTTACTCTATATTCCTGTCTTGACTAATCCCACCACGGGGGGAGTCACGGCCAGTTTTGCCATGTTGGGAGATATTATTATCGCCGAACCAAAGGCTACTATCGGTTTTGCTGGTAAGCGGGTAATTGAACAGACTTTGCGCGAGAAATTGCCAGAAGGTTTCCAAACATCGGAATACCTATTAAAACACGGTTTTGTCGATGCGATCATTCCTCGTCCCCATCTCAAGAAAACCCTCGCTCAATTAATTAGTTTACATCAGCCCTTTTTCCCCTTGTTATCCCCCCTCAACAGCCATCATCACTACAGTCAGCCGGAGTTAATCCCTGTGAAAACAGCCCAAGGTCAAACAACAGTTTAATCTTTGTAGGACGGCACTGGAGTTGGGAGTGCCGGAGTTGAGAGCCTGAGCATTTGTACTAAAATTTCCCGATGGGCAGTTTCAATGCAGTACAGCTTACTTAACTGGGTTGACAGTGATCGCAAAGTCCAAAAAATTCGAGAGTATGGTAATAAACCTTGAATTGGTGGGATTTTTCGAGTTTTTCTTCCAATTCATGAACGGGACACTCATTAAAGACGATAGACCGACCGCAATGAATACAGGTAAGATGGTGTTGATCCTGCTGAACGGAACTGTAGAGGGATTCTCCTGTGGCTAGGGTTCTCACCTGCACTGCACCCTGTAGCTTTAGGGATTCTAGGGCGCGGTAAACAGTGGCTAACCCCATATTTTGGTCACGCTGACGGAGTTCCACAAACAATTCTTGAGCGGATACTGCCCGATTTAAGGTTTTGAGTAAGTGGATAATGCGCTCTTGCGATCGGGTGCGTTGGGATTTCATATCAAAAAGGTCAGCGATCAAATTTAATTCTATGCCAAAAAATTATCAGTGCTGTATTTATGTTACCCTGCGCCCTTCGGTTCTCGATCCGGCGGGTACGGCGGTAGAGTCGGGATTAAAGCAATTAGGTTATGATACTGTAGCCGGGGTGCGAATTGGTAAGTATATTGAGCTTACCGTGGCAGCAGAGGATGAAACCAGCGCTCGCGCACAATTGGATCAAATGTGCGATCAACTATTGGCTAATCCTGTAATTGAAAATTATCGCTTTGATTTGCATTGTCAGGAGATAGGAGATAAGGGATAGGGATTAGGGGATAGGGAAATGGGAGAATGGGGAAATTCAACTAAAACCCTAACACCCATCTGATGAGAGCTTTCTGCACAATGAATTAACCAAGTTAAAAATTATGAAGTTTGGGATTATTGTTTTCCCCGGATCGAATTGCGATCGAGATGTGGCAACGGTGACGGAGGGGATTTTTCAGCAACCTACCCGCTATATTTGGCATCAAGAGACGGATCTAGCGGATTTGGATGTGATTGTGGTGCCGGGGGGATTTAGTTACGGCGATTATTTGCGCTGTGGTGCGATCGCTCGATTTTCACCAGCGATGAAAACTGTCCGAGAAGAAGCCGAAAAAGGTAAATTAGTTTTAGGCATCTGTAACGGTTTTCAGGTATTAACGGAAATTGGGCTGCTACCCGGTGCGTTAATTCGCAATCGCGATTTACATTTTATCTGCGATCGAGTGCCGGTAAAAGTGGAAAACAATCAATATGTCTGGACGCGAGGTTATCAACCGCAACAGGTGCTTAATTTGCCGATTGCTCACGGGGAAGGGCGTTATTATGCCGCAGAAGATACGCTAAAATCCCTGGAGGATAACGGTCAAATTCTCTGGCGTTACTGTACTCCCACAGGAGAGGTAAATGAGTCAGGAAATCCCAACGGATCGTTAAATAATATTGCGGGAATTACCAATAAAGCAGGAAATGTGCTAGGAATGATGCCTCATCCCGAACGCGCCGCCGATCCGCTGCTCAATTTGACCGATGGGAGTCTGTTATTTCAGGAGTTGATCAATTGTTGTTGACTAGACCTCTTGTAAAAATCAAAAATTGTTGTTGGGGTCAGGAGTCAGTAGTCAGGAGAATTAAAAATGAATAATAATCAATTAAATGGTCTATTTACAGACTTGAGGCAATTCAATCCTTATTTTTGCCGTTTTTAAACCCTCAAATAGTTGGGGTTTTGGGGTTTTGGGGTTTTAGTTGAAATTTCCCTGATAAGTAGCTGGTTATAATTAAATTAAAAATGGACTTTAGGTTCGATCCCCCCTGCCCCCCTTGATAAGGGGGGTGCCGATAGGCGGGGGGATCTGATAACTTTTAACGCCTACCTACTTAACTGATAACTGATAACTGATAACTGATAACTGATAATCCTGTGGCTGTTTTAAAAGATAATCGGGCTACCGTCCAAAAAGTTCTCTGGATCACCCTGCTGCTGAACATTTTGGTTATGGCGATCAAAGCGGGGGTGGGTTTGAGAATTGGTGCTTTAAGTCTGCAAGCGGATGCTCTCCATAGTGTCACCGATAGTGCTAATAATGTCTTGGGATTAGTAGCGATGCGGTTTTCTTCTCCCTATCCCGATCGAGATCATCCCTACGGACATCTGAAATACGAAGCGATCGGAGCTTTAGCGATCGCCGCCTTTTTGGGGATTGCCTGTTTTGAAATCTTGCAAGGGGCGGTCATGAGTATTATCAAAGGAGGCAAACCCGTCGAGATTGCAGGTCCTGAGTTATGGCTATTAATTATCGTTTTAGGGGTGAATATTTTTGTCACCTATTATGAAAGATCCGTGGGGCAGCGTGTCGGTAGTCCGATTTTGATTGCCGATGCTCGTCATACCATGAGTGATGTGTGGGTGACAATTACGGTTTTATTGGGTTTAGTCGGGGTTTGGGTGGGCAATACGGCTAATATTCCCCAATTACAATGGTTAGATGTGATTTTGTCCTTTCCCGTCGCTTTTTTGGTGTTTAGCAGTGGTTGGAAAGTCCTGATGGAGAATTTACCTTTGTTAGTGGATGAAATGGCGATCGCTCCTGAAGTGATTCATCAAATTGTCATGGAGGTGCCGGGGGTGCTTAATTGCCATGCGATCGCATCTCGGGGAGTGGTGGGAAGACAGGTATTTATAGAAATGCACCTAGTTGTCTCCGCTCAAGATGTGGAAACTGCTCACGCAATCACGGAAGCGGTAGAAGCAAGATTAACCCAACAATTTAGCCCTGTGAGAATTTTAATTCACGTTGAACCGCCGGATTATCGATCGGATCAGATCACTTTTGATGAAGAAGTGTGAAGCAAAAAAGCCTAAAATAAGTAGCGAACTTTTGCTAGAGGTGGCCATGGCGACAGAAAATCAAGCTAGAAACATAGTAATTACTGGTGGAGCGGGATTTATCGGCTCGAATTTTGTTCATCATTGGTGCGAGAATTATCCTGAGGATCGTGTCATTGTTCTCGATGCTCTTACCTACGCAGGCAATTTGAATAATTTAGCGACACTGAAAGATAGAAAGAATTTTCGTTTTCTGCAAGGGGATATCTGCGATCGAGCTTTAGTTGATCAATTATTTGCCGGTGAAAATATCGATACAGTTGCCCATTTTGCCGCCGAATCCCATGTGGATCGATCGATTCTTGGACCTGGGGCTTTTGTGCAAACTAATGTGGTGGGAACTTTTACTCTATTAGAAAGTTTTCGGCAACATTGGTTAAGTAATCATCAACCGGATAACTATCGTTTTCTGCACGTTTCCACCGATGAGGTTTATGGCAGTTTAGGAGTAGATGATCCAGCTTTTACCGAAACTACTCCCTATGCTCCTAATAGTCCCTATTCTGCCTCAAAAGCGGGGAGTGATCATCTAGCGAGAGCTTATTTTCATACCTACGGAATGCCGACAATTATTACTAATTGCTCTAATAATTATGGTTCCTATCATTTTCCCGAAAAGTTAATTCCTTTGATGTGTATTAATATTCTTTTGGGTAAACCTTTACCCGTTTATGGTGATGGTCAAAATGTTCGAGATTGGTTATATGTGCGGGATCATTGTCAAGCTTTAGATACAGTTATTCACAAGGGAAAAGTGGGAGAAACTTATAATATTGGCGGAAATAATGAGGTAAAAAATATCGATTTAGTCAGGATGTTATGTGAGTTAATGGATGAATTAGCTCCCGATTTACCCGTGAAACCTGCTCAGAATTTAATTACTTTTGTCAAGGATCGCCCTGGACACGATCGCCGGTATGCTATTGATGCCAGTAAAATTCGCACCGAATTAGGTTGGCAACCTCAAGAAACCGTAGAGGGGGGATTAAGAAAAACCATTCAATGGTATCTCGATCATCGGGATTGGTGGCAACCTTTGTTATCCAAAGAATATCAAGAGTATTATGGGAAAGTTTACGGTTAGAGAGGGGTAAAAACTTTAATCTTAATTTTGGGTGTGTTAGCCAAAACTAACACCCTCAAACCTTGTACCTCACTATTAAGATATCGGCGTTATTTTCAATAATATCGAAAGGCTGCCCACCGTTCCCTCGATCGCCACTTGTGGAAATACCGCCTGGATGAGTTAGAATCGGAAAGGAGAATTTTTGAGTAACCATGATCAAATTACGTCTAAAACGCTTTGGTAAAAAACGCGAAGCCAGTTATCGTATCGTTGCGGCCGTTAGCACCAGTCGTCGCGATGGTCGTCCCCTAGAGGAGTTAGGATTCTACAATCCCCGCACCGATGAAGTGCGTCTGGATGAGGAAGGGATTATCCGACGCTTACAACAAGGAGCGCAACCGACGGACACCGTGCGCGGCATTCTCACCAAACAGAAAATTTTCGAGAAAATCAATGCCTAGTACCCCCAATTATCTCGAACTGGTGAAATTTATGATCGAGCCGTTTTTAGAAGATCCGGCCAGTCTGAGATTGGATATCGAGCGCTGTAAGGAAAATGAACGTCTTTGGGTGCGTGTAGCCTTCGATGATGCCGATAAAGGCAAAGTTTACGGCCGGGGAGGACGCAATTTACAGGCGATTAGAACTACCCTAGAAATGGCGGCCGCGAGTGTGGGTCGCTCTCTTTATCTAGAAGTCTATGCGGCCGAAAATGAAGCTGAACAGCGCCGCACCCGTCGTTCTAATGGTAACTTTGAAGGTACGGAAAGAAGACCGAGCAATCGCCGACCACCCGCACCCCGGCAACCCAACAACTAACGAGCGATTTTAGGAAAACAGGGAAGGGGTTTCAACCTCGACCCTCTCCAGTTGCTCTAATTGCTGCCAAACTTTGGCGAGTAAAGTGGTTAATCCGGCTCCCGTCACGGCGGAAATAGTCAAAATCTCGGCATTGGTTATTTTAGCAAACTGCTTTTGGTAGTTATCTATCGTTTCCTCGTCCACAGCATCAATTTTGTTGAAAACCAGTATTTGCGATCGCTTTTCCAATTCCCGACCATAGGCGGCTAATTCCCCTTGAATAATTTGATAATCGGCGATCGGGTCTTCTGATGTCAAGGAGACAAGATGAATTAACAGGCGTGTGCGTTCGATATGGCGTAAAAATTCGTGTCCTAAGCCGATTCCTAGATGCGCTCCCTCGATTAATCCAGGAATATCGGCGAATACCGTCCCATCTCCCGTGGGTTTGCGTACCACTCCCAAGTTAGGAATGAGAGTCGTAAAGGGATAATCGGCGATTTTGGGACGAGCAGAGGAAACGGCCGAGATTAGGGTGGATTTTCCCGCATTGGGCAGCCCGATAATGCCCACTTCCGCTAATAACTTCAATTCTAGGCGTAAATGGCGTTTTTCTCCGTCTAAACCGGGTAAAGCGTATTCGGGTGCGCGATTATTATTACTTAAAAAGTGGCGGTTGCCTAATCCCCCTTTTCCCCCGGCAGCCACGATTAAAGTCTGTTCGGGAGTGACCAAATCGCCGATAATTTCCTCGCTATCGAGATCGTAAACCACTGTACCACAGGGAACTTTAATAATGCGATCGCTACCGTTGGCTCCCGTGCAGTTGTTCGGACCGCCCCGTTTACCGTCATCGGCCTTAAAATAGCGACTATACTGGAAATCTAGCAGGGTTTGCAGGTTCTGAGTCGCCACAAAAATCACCGAACCACCTTTTCCCCCATTACCTCCGGCCGGACCGCCAGCGGGGACGTATTTTTCCCGACGGAAAGCGACAATTCCATCACCTCCCTTACCCCCCTCTACTTCTATTTCGGCGCGATCAATAAACTGCATAAGATTAAGTAGTTAAAGTGAAAAAATGATCAAGCTTAAAGCTGTTATATGTTAATATCTTGCCAATTTAAAGCTTCTGCAAATCCCTGAAAATGTTTGACATTAGTAGTAGTGTGGAAGGAACCACAGAGACACAAAGGACACAAAGATCGCTACCATATAAGTTAAACTTATCACACAAAGAATAAGAGAGCCGATATTGTTTTTTTATAACTGCCAATGAGCAAGAATAAGTAATAGGACAAAATTAACTTCTTAGTTAGGATAGGCAAAAGGCACTCATGCAAGAGGTAGTTAGATATGTCTAATTAATTGTGTCCAGCTACTTAATAATATCCACATCAATATTGTAATTATCA
This sequence comes from Microcystis sp. M083S1, assembly GCF_020246405.1. Taxonomy (NCBI): domain Bacteria; kingdom Bacillati; phylum Cyanobacteriota; class Cyanophyceae; order Chroococcales; family Microcystaceae; genus Microcystis; species Microcystis sp. M083S1. Next base: position 11,156 of record NZ_JADBTB010000134.1, on the reverse strand, counting down.
GCCGTTTGTTTGCCAATCTTTAGAGTTTCTAGCCAAGGCTATAAAGCTTTAAACCTAAAGGACGAGCATTATCAATCGCGGTCTGAAAATTGAGCAAACACTGGGAAATTTCTTGGTCTTGCTCATCGGTTATTTGTGACCGTTTTTGTCGTCTTTGTTCTAAGATAGCCAAAGCCGAACGATTTCGTTTAATTTGTTCTTTTCGCTCCCAATCTGGATAATTGACGAGTTTGGGTTTTAATTGATTCATCTCTTTTAAGTAGGTAGGTGTTAAAAATTGCCAGACACCCCCCTTATCAAGGGGGGAAGGGGGGATCAAAGACAGAATCTATCTTCAATTTAATTGATTCATCTCTTTGACTGGAAATTGTCTATCACAATCTTAGCCGATCCCTTGACATCTCACAACTCCAGTCACTATCCCCAAGACTTTAAGTACATTTGTTCGTAAATAAAAAACTTGTTTCTGGGCGGGGAATCCCTACAATAGGAAACAGGATAATTAGTAGCAGATGAAAACCGATGGGCCAGTTTTTTAAACAAACTTTCGCTAGTTGCTTGGGAACTTTATTGGGATTATTGGCATTTTCGGTCTTAGGTGTGGGGGGATTAGCATTTTTACTGCTTTCTTCCCTTATGTCTAGCGATAGCTCCTCAGTTAAGGAAAAATCGGTCTTAGTTTTTAACTTAGCCACCAATATCAGCGATGCTCCCCCTAGTTCCAGTTTAGCCGATAGTTTGACCGGTGAGAGTGCGACCACTTTAAATTTGCGACAGGTGATAGCGGCGATCGAAAAGGCCGCCCTTGATGATAACATTGTCGGTCTGTTACTCTATGGTCGCGACAATATCGGTGAATATGGCTATGCTACCCTGACGGAAGTGCGGCAAGCTTTGGCAAAATTTCGCCAATCGGGTAAAAAAATTATCGCCTACGATATGGAATGGACGGAAAAGGAATATTATCTCGCTTCCGTTGCTGAAACGGTGATTATTAATCCCGTGGGGAGAATGGAAATTAATGGTTTAAGTAGTCAACAAACCTTTTTTGCCGATGCACTAGAAAAGTATGGTGTGGGGGTGCAAGTGGTAAAAGTGGGTTCTTTTAAAGGTGCAGTGGAACCCTATACGCGTCAGGATTTAAGTGTCCAGAATCGTCAGCAGCTGCAAACCCTACTCGATACAATTTGGTCTAATTATAGTTCCACAGTGGCCAAAAGTCGCAATTTAACCCCCCAACAGGTGCAAACTATTTCTGATACTCAAGGTATTCTGGAAGCAACCACAGCGAAAAAGGCGGGTTTTGTCGATGAAGTGGCCTATTTAGATCGAGTAATTGTTTTGGCTAAAGAGTTGACAGGAGAAGCAAAAAATAAAACTAATGAGGAGGAAAATTCTGGCTCTTTTTCGCAAATTTCTTTAGCTAATTATGCTAGTTCTCTCGATGAGGAGGAAAATAGTAGCAATCAAATAGCGATAGTTTATGCAGAAGGGACAATCGTAGAAGGTCAGGGAGATAGAGGCCAAATCGGTGGGGATAAATTGGCGAAGGAACTGCGAAAATTACAGGGGAAGGAGGAGGTGAAAGCGGTAGTTTTGCGGATTAATAGTCCGGGGGGAAGTGCCACCGCTTCTGAGGTGATTCTGCGGGAAATTAAGCGTTTAGATGCGACCAAACCGGTAATTATTTCTATGGGTGATGTGGCAGCTTCTGGGGGTTATTGGATCGCCATGGGGGGTCAAAGAATTTTTGCCGATAATGATACAATTACTGGTTCGATCGGTGTGTTTGGATTATTGTTAAATATCCAGAAGATTGCTAATAATAATGGCATCGATTGGGATACGGTAAAAACTGGACAATTAGCCGATATATCTACTATTACCAGACCGAAAAATCCCCAAGAATTAGAAATTTATCAAGCGGCAGTTAATCGGTTCTATGATTTATTTATCGAGACGGTGGCCCAGGGGCGAAAATTATCTCCAGACAAGGTTAGAACTGTGGCCCAAGGTCGTGTCTGGACGGGAAAAGATGCGGTTAAAATTGGTTTAGTTGATCAAATTGGTGGTCTAGAAGCGGCCGTGCAATATGCGGCCAAAACAGCTAAATTAGGGGATGATTGGAGTCTTCAAGAATATCCTCGATCGCAAAGTTGGCAAGAAGAACTTTTTTCTAATTTCTTGCAAACCTATCTTCCTCCTCTCACTAAAAATAATCATCCTTTGACGCAGGAATGGCAAAATTTTCAGCAGGAATTATTGAAGTTACCTACATTCAACGATCCCCATAGTGTTTATGCTAAGTTACTTTTTAATCTCGATTTTCGCTGATACTTATGTAAAAATAATGCCCGCTAATTCTGAAATTCTTTAACAAAAATTTCTATGAATCGCCCTAATAGCGTTATTCTTGGTTTAGCCTATATTCTGGGATTATTATCTACAGGTCTGGTAGATTTTAGTCCCTGGTTAAACCGATGGCAAGAAGTGGTAATTAGAATTGTTATTCTTGGTTTAATTACCCTGTTAACCACAACTTTTATCCGTCGTTTTTGGTGGCAAAGTCCCCCGAAACAAATTTGGCTGATAGCGGGATTAATAGCTATCTTTGCGGTTGTTTATCTGGAAATTCGTACTCCTTACCCCAGCGCAAATGATATCAGTCATCTTTTAAAAAATAATGTAGTTAACTCTATTAAAATCACGGGCAATATTATATCAGAAATTCGTCTCAATCGCCGAGAAAATTTACAATTTTGGTTAGAAGTAAAAGAATTTAGCCTCAAGGATTTACCAACAAAAAAATCCACGGGTAAACTCTACGTTACTCTGCCAAATCTAGCAGAAAATCAGGTTTATCCCGGACAAGAAATAACAATTAAAGGATTACTGTATCGTCCCCGTCGTGCCAATAATCCCAATGCTTTTGACTTTGCTAATTATCTAGCGCGTCGGGGTGCTTTTGCTGGTTTAAAAGGGGAAATAATTATCAATAAAAAGTCACCGACTTGGGGAGTTTGGCAGATTCGTCAGCGCATTGTTGAGGCACAAATTCAAGGACTAGGCCAAGAAAAAGGGACTTTATTAAGTTCGATTACCCTCGGACGACAAGCAGTTAATTTGCCAGCAAAAATCACTGATTTATTTATTAAAACTGGATTAGCTCACATTTTAGCAGCTTCTGGCTTTCATGTGGCTATTTTGTTGGGATTTGTTTTAACTATTACTCGCAATTTATCCCCCAAACAACAGTTTATTATTGCCCTTACTATCTTAATAATTTACGGTACTTTAACAGGGTTACAACCTTCAGTCCTGCGGGCGATTTTGATGGGAATTGGGGCATTAATCGGTCTGCTTTATAATCGACAAGTTAATAGTTTAGGTTCCCTGTTACTAGCGGCTACAATTCTATTATTATGGCAACCTCTCTGGATTTGGGATTTAGGATTTCAGTTAAGTTTTTTAGCGACTTTGGGATTAATTATTACCGTTCCTTTACTGAAAAATAAAATCGACTATTTCCCTAATTTAATCGCTGAACCTATAGCTATTAGTCTAGCTGCTACTCTCTGGACTATGCCTTTATTAATGTTTACCTTTAACTCGATCGCTCTTTATAATATCCCCATTAATATTATCACAACCCCCCTAGTTACCCTAATTAGTTTAGGAGGAGTTTTTACTGCTTTTTTAGGTTTAATTTATCCCCCTTTGGGCAGTATCAGCGCTAGTATTCTCTATTACCCTCTAGAGTTATTACTGCAAATTACCAACTTTTTTAGTCTGCTTCCTTTTAGTACCTACTCCACAGGTAAATTATCTTTAGGAGTGATGTTAATTATTTATATTTGCCTTACCTTAATCTGCTTTAATCTCTGGTTTCGTCAACGGTGGCATTTAATCGGGTTATTTATCCTCGCTGTAATTTTAATACCGATTATTTATCAGCATTTAACTTTAACTCAGGTGACAGTTTTAGCCACCAAATCGCAACCGGTAATAATTATTCAAAATCGAGGAAATACTCTGTTAATTAATGGGGAAGAACCCGCAACAGCACGTTATACAGTTTTGCCCTTTTTGCGACAGGAGGGAATTAATCAAATACAAGGGGCAATAACTGTCAATAATCCGGCGCAATTCTCAACTATCAGTGAGAGCATACCGATCAAAAAAACTATTAATTTATCCCGGTTAGAAAAATTTAATCTCGGCGAAATTACTGGACAATTGATCGAGAAAAATTTATTTAAATTTCAGGTGAAAAATCAATCTTGGCTCTGGATTATCAACCCGAAAAATCCCGTTAATTTATCCCAAGAATTTAGCCCCCTAGTGTTATTATGGCAGGGAAGCAATCTAGATAAACAATGGTTAGAGTCCATTCGACCACAAACAGCGATCGCTGTTACTAACAATCTCTCCCGTAATGCCAGAAATCAACTGAGAAAGGCTAGGATTAAGACTTACTGGACTGGGAGAGATGGAGCAATTCAATGGACAGCAAAAAATGGATTTCAACCCTTTCTAATTAATGAGTGATATGTACCACCAAAACTGAACAGGGAGCATGATGTACCACATAATTACTGACACTACCTAAGATTAACTCAGATAAACCCGATCGACCGTGACGACCAACAATAATTAAATCTATCCCCTCTTGCTGGGCAACTTGACAAATTTTCTGGCCCGGATCACCGATATAATAATCAGCCCGGGCTGTGATATTATCTTCCTTAGCTCGATCAACTAAACCGTTTAACCAGGCTTGTAATTCCGCCTGCATTTCTTCGGTGATTTGTTGTTCTAAGGCGATCATATCGGGGGGATAACCGCCACCATAACCGATCAGATTACCATAAATAAAAGTTTCCGTGTAGGGAATCAAAGGTTTAGACAGACTATAAATAATCCGCAACTCACTAGCGTAGGTTTTCGCTAAGAGAATAGCCGCATTCAACACCTCTGGAGTGGGATCTTGATAATCCACAGCCACGAGAATTTTATTATAGAGTTTGTTGGTATCCCGATCGACTGAGAGTGTTTCCGTATTATTCATAGAATTAACCTCCTCGATAGCAGATAACTTCAGGGTTGAAGTTGCCTTTTTCCCATCGGCTGCCAGCAATACTCTGGGGAAATAGTCAAAAATTGCTGAAAGCTGATGACTGATGGTTGACGCTCCCCTACCTCTAGTGTGACATTTTTCGGATAATCTAGCTGAATTACCAAGAAAATTAACAATTTACCCTACTGTCACCCCCTCTTCTGCTCCAAGCACCCATCATTTGTTGATACATATCATAGTCAGAACAGGATCAAGATTACATCTATATTGGCGCTAATGGGGGATGATACATTGAAAGCGGATGTTTAAAGCTGTCCTGGCGTGTGAACCTCTTACAAATAGATTATATTTATAGATGTTAGTTCTTTTACACGCCTTTTTTTCCCTTTTTAACCCCAAATCCGTTTTTAAGCAGAAGTTATTCAAAGAGGGCGAATACAATTCGCCCCTACAATAAATAATATTATCGCGCCAATGGTAGGGGCGCACTGCGTGCGCCCAAAATGTCATCTAGATATTTCGACCAAATTGAGATGCAGCCTTTGCCAAGGGCAGCTAAAGTGTATAATCCAATTAGAGCGAGTTCTAAACCAACAACTTATGATTAGTCGCTACATTGTTGCATGGCTCCCGATGATCGTAATAGGAATTAGTAACGGTATCCTCAGAGAAAGCACCTACGGAAAATATCTCGATGAACTACGCGCTCATCAAATTTCTACCCTGACAGGAATCCTTTTTTTTAGTCTTTATATTGGCACTCTTGTCTATTTTTGGGGTCTAGAATCCTCCATTCAAGCAATTAGTATCGGTTTAATTTGGTTACTATTAACAGTGGGTTTTGAGTTTCTGTTTGGTCATTTTATCGCCGGTCACTCTTGGTCAAGATTAGGGCAAGATTATAATCTTTTAGCGGGACGAGTTTGGATTTTGGTTCTCTTGGTCATTACTTTTGCTCCTCTACTATTTTATCAACTTTTTTCTTAATTATGAAAGCTATTATCATTAATCGCTATGGCGATAGTAATGTTCTCCAATACACCGAAATAGAAAAGCCAATTCCCCAAGGGAAAGAAGTCTTAATTAAGATTATGGCAGCGGGAATTAATCCGATTGATTGGAAGATTCGTCGGGGGATGCTCAAAATAGCCACAGGTAATAAATTTCCCCTGCAATTAGGTTTTGATTATGGGGGAATTATCGTTGAAAAAGGCAGTCAGGTGGAACAATTCCAGATCGGAGATGAGGTTTTTGGTTTTCTCAATCAATTACCCGGTAGAACCTATGCTGAATATGCAATTATTCCCGCTTCCCTCTTAGTTAAAAAACCGCATAATCAGAGTTTTATTGAAGCTGCCGCCACTCCTTTAGCCGCTTCTACCGCTTTGCAAGTCTTGCGGGATTTTGGCGGCATTCAAGCAGGAAATCGGATTTTAGTTAATGGTGCATCGGGAGGAGTGGGTAGCTTTGCCGTGCAGATAGGAAAAATTTTCTCTGCGGAAGTAGATGCAGTTTGTAGTAGTAAAAATATCGATTATGTCACCTCTTTAGGAGCAGATAAAGTTATAGATTATACCCAAGAAGATTGGAGAAAAACTGAGCAGAAATATGATATAATCTTCGATGCTGTGGCTAAGTCTTCTTTTTGGCACTGTCGTCAGCTTTTAAAACCCCAAGGGACCTATATAACCACCCTACCAAATCCCGGAATTATCCTCTTAAATTATCTCAGTGCTTGGTTGCCCCAAAAAGGGAAACTGATATTTTTTGCTCAAGCACAAGCGTCCGACTGGCAATTTCTCAAAGAAGCGATCGAATCGGGTAAATTAACTGTTAGAATCGATCGCACCTATACTTTTTCCCAGGTGGCAGCAGCTCATAATTATAGTGAATCGGAAAGAGTGCGAGGAAAAATAGTCTTAATCCCCGATTAAGGATAAATAGTTAGGGATTTTCCCGATTTTTTGGGGAACGAGTAAATAGTTTTAAGTAGGTAGAAACAGAGAATTCTTTAATTGGAAAGGTGATAAAAGTCAAGGGATTAATAGTAATAATAATATTGCGGCTATCCCTCTGTACCGCCTTGATAATCTGTTTAGCCACCCAATCGGCGGACATAATACCCACAGGATTTAAATTACTCTTAAAAGGGCCAAGAATTAGCTTTCTCACCACACAGGGGGCATCTAAACGACGCAGGGTAATCATATCACCGATCGCCCGTTTACTGAGTTCGTAGAGGGGACTAAAGGCAGGATTAACCTCCGCTTCCGAGGTATTCACCCAGACTTCCTTGCGGGCAATTTGCTCGTTAGTGCGGACAGTTTTGAAGAATAATTCCATTAAACGCCAGACGGAAAAAGTATTCACTTGGTAGGCTAATTCGATCGCTTCTGGGGTTCTTTGGCCGTGGACATTAACGCCATGATTTAAAATCAGTATATCTACAGACTTAAATAGGTCCTCAAGTTGCGTTTCTTCACCGATTTGCCATTTTACGGTTTTGACAGGTACTGATTCGCCGTTAATTTCAATAGCGATCGCATTGTCCCCGGAAGTGAGCGCGATTACCTTGGCTCCCTTCAGTTGTAGGTACTTTAACAGCGATCGCCCTAAAGTTCCATTCGCCCCGGTAATGGCGATCGTTTTGCCCTTGAGAGAAAGTGCCGTCCCCATCAATTTATCCATAAAGGTGAAAGTGCCACAATAATAAGCCTTTTGGTTATCAAAATGGTGTCGCCAGTGGTAGGTACGATTAACGCGCCATTGAGCGGGAAAACTCTCAAATTGCCCCGGACGATGGGTTAAATCGGTTAATTCCTCCAGATTGGCGATCCCTAAACCTCGACCGATCGCCGTACTGAGAAAAGCCAAAGTATAAAGGGAACCTAACCAACCCAACCAAGGGCGATCGAACCCCCAAGAGTAGGCCAATAGTACCGGTAAAACACTGGCAGCCAACATGACCAAGGCTTCCGGTACATCATTGTACCAGTGCGCCCGACGATAAATTTCCTTGCTCATTACCGACAGATCGGGACGAAAAACCCGATGATGCCAGACGTGCAGACGATAAAGGGGCTGCCAATGGTGGGCCAGAGCATGATAGCTATCACGCACGATCTCCACCCAAATAATTGAGCCACAAATCAGTCCGACACAGAGGAGCAGGTTTGACATAAGGGATAAATGTTAAATTTTTCTCAACGAATGTAAACAAAGCAATCTTAGCCGAAAAAGCGCATTTATAGGGAAAAAAAAGCCAATAGCTTGAAAAACTAGGGTTTATTTCCCGAAAAAACTTAAGATTCTGTTAAAAATTTTAACAATTTTCGGTAAGATAAAGCAAGAAATAAGCTTCTACTGGAACAGTTACTTAACCTGAGTCGATTATGGCAGAAAATTATTGGTCGCGAGAGGATGATAACGAAGAATTAGACCCGATTGGTTCCCTCCTATCTGACTGGTCCGATCCCGAAGACGAGGAGGACGAATTTAGGAGCGAAATTTTTCAAGGCCGATCGGGACGCAGACAGAAAGCGGCTTTTAGCCTGATGGCGATCTGGACAATAATTATCGGACTTCATTGGCTGAGTTGGGGTTATTGGGCAATTATCGCCTTAACTATCGTACTATCGGGGCAAGCTTTGCGGCTGCTGTTCACCAAACCGGAAACGCCGCCAATTCCCTTACTGGATAAGGATTTAGCCTCTGTCCCCGGGGTTTCTCTCTTAGTAGCGGCCAAAAATGAAGAAACCGTAATCACGAAACTGGTTAATTATCTCTGTCATCTAGACTATCCCCAAGATAAGTTAGAAGTTTGGATCGTCGATGACTATAGTACCGATAACACGGGGGCGATTCTCGATCGCCTTGCTTTAGAATATCCCCAATTAAAAATTCTTCATCGTCCTGCTAATGCCGGAGGTGGCAAATCCGGCGCCTTGAATCAGGTTTTATCCCTAACTAACGGGGAAATTATCGGCGTATTCGATGCGGATGCGGGATTATCCTCCGATTTACTGCGTCATGTGGTGCCGATGTTCGACGAGCGAGAAGTGGGTGCGGTACAGGTGCGAAAAGCGATCGCCAATGCCGCCGAAAACTTCTGGACAAAAGGACAAGCGGTAGAAATGATTTTTGATAGCTGTTTCCAACAGCAACGGATCGCGGTGGGAGGGATCGGAGAATTGCGCGGAAATGGTCAATTTGTACGACGTAGTGCCTTAAATCGTTGCGGGGGTTGGAATGAACAAACGATCACCGACGATCTTGATTTAACTATTCGTCTCCATATCGATAATTGGAAAATTAATGTCTTAAATTTTCCCGCAGTAGCGGAAGAAGGGGTGAAAACCGCGATCGCTTTATGGCATCAGCGCAATCGCTGGGCCGAAGGTGGTTTTCAGCGTTATCTCGACTATTGGAAAGCGATTTTAAAGTCTCCCATGCCTTGGCCGAAAAAGTTTGATTTAATTGCTTTTTTGCTCGTTCAATATATCTTACCTGCGGCCGCTATTCCCGATCTTTTAATCACTATTACCCAGCATCAAGCTCCGATTTTAACGCCTTTAACTGGTTTGGCTCTTTCCCTTTCTCTCTGGGGTATGGTGACAGGATTAATCCGGGTTAATACGGGTAAAAAATTCACTTTCGCTCTCGGTTTAAATATCCTTGCTCAAACCATTCGCGGCATGATTTATATGATGCACTGGTTTATTATTATTCCCAGTGTCAGCCTGCGGATGGCTTTGCGTCCTAAACGTTTAAAATGGGTGAAAACCGTTCATCTGGGGGAACATCTCAGCGCCGAGGTTTAATTTTTGAGGATAGACTCCAAAAATTTTGGCTTTATCAGACCTGAAATCCCATGTCAGCCAAGGTTACAGCCCTTACAAGCCCCTTTTGGAAAAATTTCCAATTTCCTTAATCATGCTTGCTGCCAATAATGTGTTAATTTGGATACAGAATTGAATTCCGTGACAGCACTGGGGTAGCGAAAAGCGCTCGCTCCAGTTTTTTTTATCTAAATCGGGGTTGGGGGTTAGGGGGAGTAGGGAGAAAAAAGCTGATGGCTCTCTTGGGTTTGCTGGGGAAAATGTATTCTAAGATACAGTCCTGCGGGGGAGCGAATGGAACGAACCACAAAGACACAAAGGACACGAAGATTGATCGCTACCATATAAGTTAAATTTATCACACAAATAATAAGAGAGCCAGCTGACGGCTTACCATCTCAATCATCAAGATAGCTGCTCAATTGAAAATAGGGCAATTATTGGAGCCATGAGGTACAATAGAAGGCAAATAGACAAATAATTGAGAGTCAGAGCAGACATGAGACCCTATTCAGTAGATTTTCGCCAAAAAATTATCGATGTCTGGGAAAAAGAAAAAATTTCTATTCGAGAACTAGCCAAAAGATTTAATGTGGCCAAAAGCTTTATTCAAAAGTTATTGAAACAATATCAAGAAACTGGAGATATCCGTCCCCGTCCCCAGGGAGGGAGTCCCCCAAGCAAGTTAAATAGTGAGCAATTAGTAATTCTTGTCGAAATCATCGAAGCTAACAGGGATGCAACCCTGCAAGAATTATCTAACTTACTCTATGAAAAGACAGAGATTAAAGTCAGTAGAGCCACCCTAGGGCGAATTACGAAAAAACTGAATCAAAGTTTTCCCAAAAAATTCCACAGGAGTCCGAGAAAGTTGGCGAAAAAGTAACATGGTTTCCCATTTGCTTGTCGATGAAGTATTGGTTAAGTAACTGGTTATAATTAAATTAAAAATGGATTTTAGGTTCGATCCCCCCTGCCCCCCTTAATAAGGGGGGTGCCGATAGGCGGGGGGATCTGACAACTTTTAACGCCTACCTACTTAGTTTTGACGTTAGCGCTCGCCTTTTTAACCTTCAGTCTTGAGAAAACGGGTTTCTTAAAGAAACCCGTTTTCTGATGGCTTGAGGTTTAACCGCACCGAATTTAATTTGATTTTCTCTGATTCATGAATAAACCTGATGAAAAAAAAAAAAAAAAATAAGCATACTTTATATTCTATTGACAGTAGAAAAAAACGCTCT
>NZ_JADBTB010000133.1:0-12748 GCF_020246405.1 Microcystis sp. M083S1 | reverse complement strand
CCCCGAACAAGCCAGTTTTTCGCTCTGGAAGCGTTCTTCAACTGAAACCAGACATCCCAGTCTGGACTGAGATTTTCCCTACACCCCACACCCCACACCCCATACCCTGTCTAAACTCTAACCTCTTTGTCACCCCATCAGCAATTCACCTTTTCCTCCGTCACCAGAGTAATACCCGTCCATTCTCCCTTCTCGTTATAAGAACGAATTAGGCGCTGTCTTTGAGTAGGAGAAAGTAACCAACCCACCTCTAAAACAAAAGGATAACCGGCAGTAATTTTCAGAGGTGTATTACAGGAAGACCCATCGGGCAGCAGCAGTATTTGAATCGGCAGCGGACTATTTTCAAACAACAATCTTTGTCCCTCGATACGAGCGCTAGAAGTAATTTGATTATCACCAAAAGTCAAAGTTTGCGAGAGATAATTATCCCCCTGACGCTCGATCGATACATGGGTAGAATAGGCAGCAGAATTATAAAAATCCCGTCCCGTTGTCACCGCTTCTCCCCGCCATTGACCGAGTAATTGCTCCACCGTTAACATGGATCTTTCTGGGGAGCTAGAATCGGCCAACTTTTCCCGAATTAAAGTCAAGCGATCGAACTCACAGCGCTCATTAAATAACTGTACGATTCTTAATCGTCTTTCCCCGGAGATTAACCCAAATTCTGCTCCGAATTGTGAGGAAAAACTACTAAAATATAAAGAACCTTGGCAAAAAGCTCCCGTCTGGCTAAATAGAATACCCTGATGGAGAGAACTATACTCTAAAATCAAATCTTCTGGCGCTCGATCGCTGTAGAGACGGCGGACCAATTGACGAATCGATCGATTATTATTAATGCCTTGCAAAGATACCAAAGTCGGGGTATCTTCGAGCAGATCGCCTTGGGGAGACAGACGGGTAAAAGAACCTTGCCATTGACCGAGATTTTTTAGTAAACATTCCCACTGGGAGAGCATAATAATTGAAGTAATTGGGGGAAATAGGACAAAATACATGGGAACAATTCGATTAATGCACGCCAAACTCCATCGAGTGCGCGTCAGCGAGGCTAACGTCGATTATGTCGGCAGTATCACTATCGATCGAGAATTGATCGAGCGGGTCGGTATTTTGCCCCTTGAAGAGGTGGATGTGGTCAATCTTAGCAATGGTAAGCGCTTTTCCACCTACGTTTTTCCCGGCCAAACCGGGGAAATTTGCCCCAACGGCGGTGCGGCTCTGCTCTGTCAACCCGGAGATATTTTGATTATCTATGCCTACGAACAACGTCCAAGGCAAGAAGTTCTCGAAAAGGGTCATTTTGCCAAAGTTCTCGTCGCTGATGCCGAAAATCGCTGTCAGCAATTTTTTGAACAGAGCCTAATTCCCCGGGTTGATGGTCGGGGAGTGGAATTTTCTAGCCAAGAATGCTGATTCTTGTCCTCAATTTGTTAACTTTCCCGTCATAATGAGAATAAGTAATGTAAATTTTCTTAGAATCAGCCCCCATGCGTGTAATTCTCATGACCGGTAAAGGAGGCGTGGGTAAAACCTCCGTCGCCGCCGCTACAGGACTCCGCTGCGCCGAACTTGGCTATAAAACCCTAGTTCTCAGCACCGATCCTGCTCACTCTCTCGCTGACAGTTTCGATCTCGAATTAGGTCATGATCCTCGTTTGGTACGCCCCCATCTTTGGGGGGCAGAATTAGACGCACTAATGGAGTTAGAAGGCAACTGGGGCGCAGTAAAACGTTACATTACCCAGGTATTGCAAGCTAGGGGTTTAGATGGAGTGCAAGCGGAAGAATTAGCGATTTTACCCGGAATGGATGAGATTTTCGGTTTAGTTCGCATGAAGCGCCACTACGATGAAGGGACTTATGATGTGTTGATTATCGATTCCGCACCCACGGGTACAGCTTTACGATTGCTGAGTTTGCCAGAAGTGGGCGGTTGGTACATGAGAAGATTTTACAAACCGTTACAGGGAATGTCGATGGCATTGCGACCACTGGTAGAACCTTTATTTCGACCGATCGCCGGTTTTTCCCTACCAGACAAGGAAGTTATGGACGCTCCCTATGAGTTTTACGAGCAGATCGAGGCTTTAGAAAAGGTTTTGACCGATAATACTCAAACCTCGGTACGTTTGGTGACAAACCCCGAAAAAATGGTGATTAAGGAGTCTTTACGCGCCCATGCCTATCTAAGTCTCTATAATGTTTCCACCGATTTGATTATTGCTAATCGGATTATTCCCGACAAAGTAACCGATCCTTTCTTTGCCCGTTGGAAAGAAAATCAACAGGTTTATAAACAGGAAATTTACGATAATTTTCATCCTTTACCGGTTAAGGAAGTTCCTCTCTACTCCGAAGAAATGTGTGGTTTACCCGCTTTGGAAAGACTGAAAGAAACTCTTTTTGCCGACGAAGATCCAACTAAGGTTTATTACCAAGAAAACACCATTCGGGTAGTTCAACAGGAAAATAATTACAGTCTGGAATTATATTTACCCGGCATACCCAAGGAACAAATACAACTAAATAAAACTGGAGACGAGTTAAATATTCGCATTGGTAATCACCGTCGTAATTTAGTCTTACCCCAAGCTTTGGCAGCCCTGAAACCTTCCGGAGCAAAGATGGAAGATGATTACCTGAAAATCTCTTTTAGCAACGTGGTGAAAGTGTAACTTCCCTAGATTGGGTGGGAATGTGGGAAGTGGGAATTATAAATTCTAAATTATGAATTGGGAGGTGGGGAGCTTTTCAGTGTTGCCAAAGGCACGGCGTAGCCGTCCAGTAAACAGTGAACTGAAAAATAACATCTGATAACTGATAGCTGTCTCCCGTCAACTCTGATTTTTTCAGCCAACCCTAACTATGATTGCATAACTATCTTCGACTTTTTCCAGTCGTTTATCCATCCCTTCGACTTTCCGAGCGAGAGTTTTAATCTCTCCTTTTATTACTGCGGTTTCCACCTTTAAATCATTAACATCTTTTTGGAAAGTGCCAAATTTTTGATCCACATCTCTCTGGAAGTAATCTATTTTTTGATCCACATCTCTTTGCAAAGTATCGATTTTACTCTCGCTCCTTGTCAGGACGGATTCAAGGGAATAAGTAGTCGTGCAAAATTAATTTCCTAGTAAAGATAGGCAAGAGGCAAGAGGCAAGAGGCAAGAGGTGGTTAGATATGTGTAATTAATTTTGCTTAGGTACTTAGGTAACGGTTTCACCAGTTTGAGTCATCGGTTAAAATCCTGAGCTACAAGTTGATCACTAATTGCTTACTCTCATCTTAACCAAATTCTTAAATCTTACTGAAATCGCCTAAAACTGACTGAAAGTGTTGGCTAATTTATCAGCAATTCCCTCGATCCAAATTTCATCTTGTTTAGTATAACTGCGCGGCGCATTTGCCGCCAAAATTAACACCCCTTCCTTACCGATGGGTTGACAGATTAAGCCTTGGGTGTTTTCTGGCAAATAGTCAAACTCGATTTTAGCGGGATATAAATTTAAATTAACTAAATAAACGGCTTTACCGGTTTCTAAAACTCTTTTGATAATATTACTAACTTTAACTTCAGAATTCTGGCTTAAGATACCGCGACGTAATAAAACTTCTCCCCGATAATAAACGATCAGAGATTTTGTCACGGTGTTAGTTAAAAGTAAATGGGAAGCCCAGGCAAGCTCAATTTTAACCGCTTCTGGCAAATCTGGGGCAAATTCCAGGCCTTCGCGCCCGATTAATTCCACAGCATCTGGTAAGCGGGGTTGAACTCTTTGCCAGATTAAACCCACCAAAATTAAAACCCCACTCAAAATCACTCCCATCACATCGGAACGCGCTTGCGATGGGGTTAAATCGGCAGTGGCAAAACGATTAAACATTAATACCGTACCCCCGACGATGCCAGCGAACAGGGGTAACAGTCTTAAAATACGATTGGGATCAGCTGGTGCCATAGCTGAGAACTATTCCTCGTCTGGTTCTAGAATACGTTGAAAAAGATAGCCTGTACCTCTAGCGGTGAGAATTAACTCAGGATTACTGGGATCATCCTCTAATTTGGCTCGTAAACGGGAAATATGCACATCTACCACCCGCGTATCCACATGACGTTCGGGGGTATAACCCCAAACTTCCTGAAGGATTTCCGAGCGGGAAAAAGCTTCTCCCGATCGACTGACCAATAATTCTAGTAAACTAAATTCCATACCAGTCAGACGGATGCGTTCATCCCCCTTATAAACTTGGCGTTTATTGGTATCGATTTTAATGGAACCGATATGAATCACACCGGAACTGGGAATCCCCGGAGCGCCATTTTTCTCCACCCGACGCAACACCGAACGAATCCGCGCTTCGAGTTCTTTGGGAGAAAAAGGTTTAACCACATAGTCATCGGCGCCCAATTCTAGCCCGGTAATTCGATCGGCCACATCGCCCAAAGCGGTTAACATAATGATAGGAATATCCGATTCTTTGCGGAGTTCCTGACAGACACCGTAACCGTCTAATTTCGGCATCATCACATCCAAAACCACTAAATCGGGTTCGGCGGTGCGGAAGGTTTCTAAAGCTTCCTCTCCGTCGGCGGCGGTGACGACTTCATAACCAATCATCGATAAACGAGTCTCTAAGATACGACGGATGCTGGCTTCATCATCAACAACGAGAATTTTTTCCTTCTGGTTCTCCAACTGAATTAACACTCCTTAGTTAAATAGTGTGATGAATTTTAAAGTTAAATAACGAGCGTTCCTGTTTATAGAATATCCTTTTGCCGTTATCATTAAGCCTAAATTTCCTATTTTATTTCTTTTATGGCAATTATCAATAACTTTATGGTCTTGCTCTCCCTATATCATACTTAATTAAATTTGACAAGAGAATTGATCCCCAAACTGCTTTTCTTCAACTTTTCTTAAAAAACATGGCGAAATCGCGAACAATATATATCTGTAGCGCTTGTGGGGCGGAATCTCCCCAATGGTTGGGAAAATGCCCCAGTTGTGACACCTACGGGACTTTAGAAGAACAAGTGATGGCTGGTGGCAATAATCCGGCGGTAAATCGCCCAGGATGGCAAAATAGTCGCCCAAATAACGGCAAAGGGCAACGCAACCCCCAACCGCGCATCTCGGTTCGCTTCTCGGAAATTACCCAGTATGAACAGGAACGTTTTCCCTCCGGTTACGGGGAATTCGATCGCGTTCTCGGTGGTGGCATCGTCCCCGGTTCTCTTGTACTAATCGGCGGTGATCCGGGCATCGGCAAATCGACGCTTTTACTGCAAGTTACCAACCAACTCGCCCAAAGATTACCGCGCATCCTCTACGTTTCCGCCGAAGAATCGGGACAACAGATTAAACTGCGGGCTGCCCGTTTGGGGGTGGGAGTGGTTCCCGTGGAGTCGGAAAATAACGGCAATGGCAAGGAGAAAAAAGCCTCCGAATCAACCGCAGAACTCGATAATCATCTCTATGTTCTGCCAGAGACCGATTTAGAGGAAATTTTGCGAGAATTAGAATCTTTACGCCCACAGGTGGCGGTAATTGACAGTATTCAAACTCTTTATTTTGGGGCGTTAACTTCCGCACCGGGATCCGTCGCCCAAGTTCGCGAATGTACCTCCGCCTTGATGCAGGTGGCAAAACGGGAGAATATTACTTTATTAATTGTCGGTCATGTGACTAAAGAAGGGGCGATCGCAGGTCCGCGAGTTTTGGAACATTTGGTCGATACGGTGTTATATTTTGAAGGCGATCGCTATGCCTCCCATCGTCTCTTAAGATCCGTGAAAAACCGTTTTGGGGCAACCCATGAGATCGGTATTTTCGAGATGGTGGACCACGGTTTGGTGGAAGTGGAAAACCCCTCAGAATTATTTTTAGGCAATCGCGACGAATTTTCCCCAGGTACGGCGACGGTGGTAGCCTGTGAAGGTACACGCCCGATTGTGGTGGAGTTACAGGCATTAGTTAGCCCCACCAGCTACGCTTCCCCCCGAAGATCGACTACTGGCATAGAATACAACCGATTACAGCAAATTCTCGCCGTTTTAGAAAAGCGCGTCGGCATTCCTTTATCGAAATTAGATGCCTATGTTGCCTCCGCAGGAGGGTTGGGAGTGGAAGAACCGGCGGCGGATCTGGGAGTTGCGATCGCTATTGTCGCCAGTTTTCGCGATCGAGTCGTCGATCCGCGCACAGTCTTAATCGGGGAAGTGGGATTAGGCGGACAAGTGCGCTTAGTGTCGCAAATGGAACTAAGATTAAAAGAAGCGGCTAAATTGGGCTTTAAACGGGCAATTGTCCCTAGAGGTCAAGTTTATCCCGAAGATGTGGGCTTAGAAATTGTTCCAGTCGGCAAGGTAATCGAGGCAATTGTCGCCGCAATTCCCCCCCAGCAGCGCTTTGGGGAAGATATGGAAGACGAGGAAGGGGAAGGGCAAGAATAACGGTACAATGCTAAAAAAGATTAAATTACTTGGGAGATTTTCACCATGTCTGTGTTAGCTGTTGCTGCTTTAGCGGGTTATCTGATCGTTTTTACCGGAATTGCCCTCGGTCTCTTTTTCGGTCTGCGCTCCGCTAAAATTATCTAGTATATAAAAGCTGTAGTGATCGGTTTAACTGATCACTATTGCCCATTCTAGGGGAGATAAAAAATGACTGTTATTCCCGACTTAAAAACTCTCTACGAAATTGATGATTCTCTCTGGTTAGAAGAAACTATCGAACTGCTCAAGGCTAAAAATTTTGAAGCGCTAGACTTAGAAAACTTGATCGAGGAGTTAGAAGACTTGGGAAACGAGAAAAAGTTTCGTGTTGCTAGTTTTTTACAGCAAATTATTAGACATTGTTTATTATTACAATTTTGGACAAGTGAAAGAGAATATAATCAGGCTCATTGGCGTTCAGAAATTATCAATTTTAAAGATGAACTTAATACTTATTTGACGACTAATTTAAGAAATTATCTAGAACATAATTTGGCAACTATTTATGAAAAAGCCCTTCGCTATCTTCGTCAAAAAACCGATAATAAAGTCAACTTTCCTGATACTTGTCCCTACAGTTTAGAAGAACTGCTCGCTCCTAATTGGCTACCACCTTACAAATAAAGGAGATAAAAAATGACTGTTATTCCCGACTTAAAAACTCTCTACGAAATTGATGATTCTCTCTGGTTAGAAGAAACTATCGAACTCTTGAAAGCGAAAAAATTTGACGCTTTAGATTTAGACAATTTAATCGAGGAGTTAGAAGACTTGGGGAACGAAAAAAGGTTTCGTGTTGCTAGTTTTTTACAGCAAATTATTAGACATTGTTTGTTATTACAGTTTTGGACAAGGGAAAAAGAATATAATCAAGCTCATTGGCAAGCAGAGATAGTAAGTTTTCAATATCAGTTAAAGCGCTATTTAACCACAAATCTTCGTCAATACCTAGAACAGGAATTTGAGCAAATTTACTTTGAGTCCGTGCGATACGTTCGTAAAAAAACTGATAATAAAGTCAACTTTCCCGATACTTGTCCCTACAGTTTAGAAGAACTTCTCGATCCCAATTGGCTGCCACCTTACGAATAAAGGAGATGATAATGACTGTTATTACCGACTTAAAAATTCTCTATGAGATTGATGATTCTCTCTGGTTAGAAGCAACTATAGAACTGCTCAAGGCTAAAAGATTTGACGCTTTAGATTTAGAGAATTTAATCGAGGAGTTAGAAGACTTGGGAAACGAAAAAAGGTTTCGTGTTGCCAGTTTTTTACAGCAAATTATTAGACATTGTTTATTGTTACAATTTTGGACAAGTGAAAGAGAATATAATCAAGCTCATTGGGAGTCAGAACTGGTAAATTTTCAAGATCAATTAAATACCTACCTAACGGCAAGTTTACGGAAATATTTAGAACAGGAATTTGATAATATTTATCAGAAGGCACTCCGTTATGCGAGAAAAAAGACTAATAATCAAGTCCACTTTCCCAATACTTGTCCCTACAGTTTAGATGAACTGCTCGATCCCAATTGGCTACCACCTTACGAATAAAGGAGATGATAATGACTGTTATTCCCGACTTAAAAATTCTCTATGAAATTGATGATTCTCTCTGGTTAGAAGCAACTATAGAACTGCTCAAGTCCAAAAGATTTGACGCTTTAGATTTAGACAATTTAATCGAGGAGTTAGAAGACTTGGGAAACGAAAAAAAGTTTCGTGTTGCTAGTTTATTAGAGCAAATTATTAGACATTTCTTACTCCTACAGTTCTGGACAGAAGAAAGAGCATATAATCAGGATCACTGGGAGTTAGAAATAGTCAACTTTCAAATTCAGCTAAAAAGACGTTTAACCACTAATCTCTGTAATTATTTACAAAATGAATTAACTAACATTTATGAAGATGTAGTTTTCTTTGTGCGGAAAAAGACAAAAAATAAAGTTACTTTCCCCAATACTTGTCCCTACAGTTTAGAAGAACTGCTCGATCCCAATTGGCTACCACCTTACGAATAAAGGAGATGATAATGACTGTTATTCCCGACTTAAAAACTCTCTACGAAATTGATGATTCTCTCTGGTTAGAAGCAACTATAGAACTGCTCAAGGCTAAAAGATTTGACGCTTTAGATTTAGAGAATTTAATCGAGGAGTTAGAAGACTTGGGAAACGAAAAAAAGTTTCGTGTTGCCAGTTTATTAGAGCAAATTATTAGACATTTTTTACTCCTACAATTTTGGACAGAGGAAAGAGAATATAATCGTTCTCATTGGCGTTCAGAAATCGTCAATTTCAAGAACCAGATCGACAATTATTTAAATACTAATCTCCGCAATTATCTCAGTCAACAATTACCTCGTATTTACCAGAAAGCCTTAAATTATGTTAGAGAAAAAACCGATAATCAAGTTAGTTTTCCCCGGGAATGTCCCTACAGTTTAGAAAATCTGCTTGATCTCGATTGGTTCCCCCCAGAAAATGAATAAAGGAAAAAACGAAATGCTGAAAAAGTTTCTACGTTGGCTAATTATTGGGGGAACCTTATTTTTTGTTCTCAGTAACCTTAAAAATAACTGGGATAACGTCACCTCAGTTAGAATTGAAAATCATGGCTGGTTATTTCTTTTCTTGGCACTTGTAACCACCATTATCGCTCAAATTTGGGCAGGATGGGTGTGGACATGGATACTCAAAAGCTATCAACAACCGATTAAAACCTCCGCAGGAATTGGCATCTATATGATTACCAATTTAGGAAAATATCTACCCGGTAATATCGGTCACTTTTATGCTCGCATCGTGGCAATTAATAAAGCAGGAAGTGATTGGGGAACCGCTAGTTTAAGCGTTTTATTAGAACTTTTACTACTGGTGTGTGCAGCCTTAGCCATAGCAGTAATTGCTAGTGGTTTAGGTTGGATGAAATCTAGCTCAAGTCTAGGGATACAGATATTAGTTTTAGGATTAATTTTAATCGGCATTCATCCCAAATTTTTAAATTATCCTCTGAAAATCCTTAGCCAAAAGAAAAAGATTGCTCAAGAACCTGTTTATCTAACTCAATATCCTCTCGTTCCCCTCTTGGGTGAAACTGGATTTTTATTGTGGCGCGGTGCGGGTTTTATTTTAGCTTGGATGGTATTAAAAATGATTACCCCCGCTCAGATTTTACCCCTACTAGGAACCTTTAGTTTTGCTTGGTTATTGGGTTTAGTTGTCCCCGGAGCGCCGGGAGGATTAGGAGTGTTTGAAGCTACAGTAATCGCACTTTTAGACACAGAAAAATTTCCCGCCGCTAACGTACTTGTCACCGTTGCTATCTATCGTTTAATTAGCATTCTCTCCGAAGTCATTGCCGCCGGAATCGGGACAAAATTAGTTAAAGATAAAGCCAAGTTTTTTGGTTAGCTTAAGGATATTAGTCGTGTGTGTTAGCCCAATGTAACGCACCCAGAAGAAAAGTTTTGATCATTGTTAACTGAAGATAATTTTCTCAACTCCTAACATCTATCTCCTCACTCCTAAATTCTGATGTAACATAGGATCAATAATCAGCAAAAATATGGATACTCCCACCTAGAGAGGCCGAAAAAATGACGATTGCCAAAAGCGACCAAACTGCCACCTCTCCGGCACCGATAGAAGAAGATTTCGAGGACTTCTGGGAACCCCCCCCACCCCCCACAGACTTAATTTTTGATGATGGTGAACCCTTGGAAAGCAACCGACACCGCATTGCCATGAATGTCTTGATTCGTTCCCTACAGCAGGGTTACGGCGAGCGAGACGACTTCTACACCGGTGGCAATATGTTTATTTATTTCAGCCGCGAACAGGCGAAAAATCGCGATTTTCGCGGGCCCGATTTCTTCGCTGTCCTCAATGTCGATGGCAAGAGAGAGCGACAGGGGTGGGTAATTTGGGAAGAAGAGGGACGTTATCCCGACGTTATCGTAGAATTAACCTCTCCTAGTACCGCCAGAACCGATAAAGTGCGAAAAAAAGCCATTTATGAGGGAACCTTCCGCACGCCAGATTATTTCATCTACGATCCTTTCGATGGCAATTCTTTACAAGGATGGCATTTAGGGGCCGACCAACGCTACCATTCTTTAGAACGAAACGAGCGCGGCTGGTTATGGTGCGAAACTTTAGGCTATTGGTTGGGAACTTGGGAGGGGACTATTGACCGAGAAACGGCAATTTGGGCGAGATTTTATGACCCGGAAGGCAATTTAATCCCCTTACCAGAAGAAGCGGCACAAGAGCAAGCGGCTGCGGCACAGGAGCAGGCAGCTGCGGCACAAGAGCAATTAAATGCTACTCAGCAAGCTCTGGAAGCGGAAAGACAGCGTTCTCAACGGCTGGCGGCTCGTTTGCGAGAAATGGGGATAGAGCTATAGTATAGCTGTATTTGTTTAGGTGAGGAGGTAAACTGCTCCTGTTCCTCCTCGTTCAAAGTCGGTTAATTTCCCCTTTCACGGTTGAGGGAGCCTGCAATCCCAGTCTATTTGAAATCTAGCTCAACACCTGTTTGCTGCTGTGATTACCTTTTGGCCGGTGGGTAATTATTGATTAGAGTTTTCTTTTATTCTTCCTTAAACAGTAAACAGTAAACAGTGAACTGAAAACTCAAATCTGATAACTGATACCTGTCTCGGAGTCTCAACTAGGAAATTTATTTGGCACGACTACTTATACTTATATTACTTATATGTCTAATCTATCTTTGGGCGCACAACCTCCTCTAGAATTTATCCCCCCTGACCTTAATCTCTTACTTTTAAAGGGATGTCAAATCTTTTTACCTCTCTGGTTACAAACTCAAACCAACTTAAGAGAAATTTCCGCCACCAATCTAGAAACTTTAATCACATTTTATCAAAAAAGTCAAGAGAAAAAAGTCCGTTTACTGCTTGCTTTTCGTCATCCCAGTATTAACGATCCCTACTGTATGGCCTATCTTTTGTGGAAATTAGTACCCAAAAAAGCCCAAGAGTTAGGAATAAAATTACCAGCCCCAATTCACGCTCATTTTATGTATGATCGAGGGATTCCTTTATGGGCTGGAGAAAGGGTAGGATGGTTATATTCTAAGTTAGGTGGTACACCAATTCAACGGGGAAAAGCCGATTTAATCGGATTGCGCTCGGCTCGTCGTTTATTATTAGAAGGAGATTATCCTTTAGCCGCCGCTCCGGAAGGGGCAACTAACGGACATAATGAGCTTGTCAGCGCTATTGAACCGGGTATTTCTCAATTGGCTTTTTGGGGTGTGGATGATGTCAGAAAAGCTAAACAACAGCAAGAAGTAATTATTTTACCCATTGGTATTCAGTATTTTTATATGACTCCAGTGTGGCAAGAAATCGAGCAAATTTTAACTAATTTAGAAAACGATAGCGGTTTAGAACCCACCCCGAATTCATTCCGAGAAGAAAAGGTTTTATACGAGCGTCTTTTTCGGTTAGGAGAAAGATTATTATCCTTAATGGAGGATTTTTATCGAGATTTCTACTATCAATCTTTGCCTGTAGTAACTGCCAATGGTGATGATCCAAATGAAACCCTAGCTAAACGTTTAGCCAATTTATTAGATGTGGCCCTCCAAACCGTAGAAAAGTATTTTAATGTTTCTCCTAATGGTAATGTGATTGATCGCTGTCGTCGTTTAGAACAAGCAGGATGGGAACGCATTTATCGCCAAGAATTAAAACCCACTCATTCTATTTCTCCCCTTGAATTAGGATTAGCTGATCGCCTGGCTGATGAAGCTAATTTAAAAATGTGGCACATGAGAATTGTGGAAAGTTTTGTATCAGTAACTGGTTATTATGTCAAAGAAAAACCCACTGTAGAAAGATTCGCAGAGACAATTTTATTACTCTGGGATTTAGTGACAAGAATTAAAGGAGGTAATCCCTTTTTCCGTCCCCAAATTGGTCAACAAAAAGCAATAATAACTATTGGTAAACCTATTTCCGTATCCGAGCGCTATGGCGATTATAAAAGTGATCGACGCTCGGCCGTAGCACAATTAACCCAAGATTTACAAACCAGTTTAGAAAGTTTAATTATTCATCAGTAGATAATTAGGGTTTGCTGAAAAAGTCATTGAAAAGTACAGGTCTCTTAATCAATGATTTCACTTAGCTACAAGCATAAGCTTTAGTTGTTGATTAATTTTTAAGTTATAACTTATCCTAATCATTGACCGAGAAAAAGTGCT
>NZ_JADBTB010000132.1:0-8177 GCF_020246405.1 Microcystis sp. M083S1 | reverse complement strand
GGTAAGGAGATGCTACCGTTTCTGTAAAAATTTTGGGATTATGAAGAAGATATTTAATCTTTTAATCAACCTTAAACTATTTACTTTTCCTAATCTCCACAATTACGATGCTTTTTCATGTCTTATTTGAAAACGCTATAAAACCCTAATATGAATGTTTAATTAGTTTAATTTTCTTTCTGGAAAACTTGAACTTTAAGTCTCCTGGTAGTCAGTACACTAGGCGCAGTATCAACCCTAAAGCGTAAACTAAAACCCTCCCAATCTACCGAAAAAGAAACCACAAAAGTAGGTTAAATTGCTTCTAAAAATACCATAAATGCCCCTTCATTCAGTCAGTTGAGGGGGTATTTTTGGCATAACTCTCTCAATTCCCATAATTTCAAGGAGGATGGTTTATTTTTTCATCCGATATCTGCTACAATCTAAGATGACTGGTTATAGATGCTTTCAAGATGACTAAAACAGCAGAAACCCTCAAAATAGAACTTGCTCAACTTCCCGTACAAGATCGCGCTGAACTGGCTTACTTTCTCATCCATTCCTTAGATGAAGGTGTAGATGACAATGTTTTAGATGCTTGGGATAGAGAATTAACTCAAAGATTAGCCGAAATTTATGCTGGAACAGCCAAGGGTGAACCATCGGATAAAGTATTATTGGAATTACGAGAGAAATATTCGTGAAACCTGTTATTATTCACAGTGAAGCAAGACGAGAACTTGACAATGCTATTCAATATTATGAGAAGTAAAAGATAGGATTAGGGCTAGATTTACTATCTGAAATTGAACAAGCTCTCGAAAAAATTAAAATTAACCCTAATCTGGGAACAGCCCATACTATCGAAGGGATGCGCCGTTATCTCA
Organism: Microcystis sp. M083S1; assembly: GCF_020246405.1. NCBI lineage: Bacteria > Bacillati > Cyanobacteriota > Cyanophyceae > Chroococcales > Microcystaceae > Microcystis > Microcystis sp. M083S1. Next base: position 7,308 of record NZ_JADBTB010000132.1, on the reverse strand, counting down.
TTCGCCGTTTTCCTTACATCATCTTTTATGTAGAATTTGAAGCATCTATTTGGGTAGTTGCGATCGCAAATGGAAAACGTAAACCTGATTACTGGAAAAAGCGAAATTTAGAATAATCGAGATACTCAAACCTAAACTAAAACCCTCCCAATCCATCGAAAAAGAAACCAGAAAAGTAGGCTAAATTGCTTCTAAAAATACTATAAATGTCCCTTCATTTAGTCAGTTGAGGGGGTATTTTTTGCATAACTCTCTCAATTCTCATGATTTTAAGGAGTATGGTTTATCCTTTCATCCGCTATCTGCTACAATACAGATACAGGAAATAAAATTTTGATCAGTAGGGTAAAAGTCTTTTCCGTTATCTTAGAAGGTAAGCATCATGAAAAATTTAGAAGAAATTAAAGCGATTTTGGGTCAAGTTAAGTCCTTAGTAAAAGAAAAGTATCATGTCAGTGAATTAGGTATTTTTGGAGATTATGTAAAAGGAGAAGTGCAGGAAAATAGTGAAGTTAATATTCTGATAGATTATACAGAACCGCCTAGTTTACTGGATTTAGTAGATATGGAATATTATTTAAGTGATTTACTTAAGGTAAAAGCGGATGTTATCAGTAAAAATGGCTTAAAAGGAAGAAGGCGAGAAAGAATTTTATCCGAGGTTATTTATGTATGACGCAACGGGAATTTAGAGATTTCTTGCAAGACATTCTAGAGGCAATTTGTCAACTAGAAAAGATGACTCAGGGTCTAAGCTTTGAAGAATTTTCAACTAAGATAGAAATCTTTCTTTCGGCAGTAAAATTAATTGAAATAATTGGGGAAGCAGTCAAAAATATTCCTGATGAAGTGAGAGTTAATTATCCTAATATTCCTTGGAAAAACATCGCAGGTATGCGGGATAAATTAGTTCATGAATATTGGGCAATTGATGAAAAAGTCGTCTGGAAAGTGATTCAAAACAATCTCCCCCAGCTAAAGAGAATCATTATTAGTATTATTGAGAAATTACAATAAATTTTCCTGCCTCTCTGGTGTCCCGTTTTTTAACTTGGCTTTTACGACTAGCATTGATTAATCCTCGACCCTGGCTAAATTAAGTATAACACAGTTTACCTACAAATAGTAGAATGAAAATCGTGCTTCGCGGTTGATATTCTGGTCGGATTTCATTCCCCGCAAAGGTGAGTATCTTGTCGAAAAATCTAGCGGGGGCATTCATCCGACATTTTAGGTAAAATAAATTAAAAGGGGTTATTCATAATGAGTCCACATCCGTATAATTTTGACAACCTTCTCTTCTGGAATAACCTGATAAACCAAACGATGCTGAATATTAATACGTCTAGAATAATAGCTCGCTAAATCGCCACTGAGTTTCTCATAAACAGGATAAGATTGATAGGGATTTGACTTAAGAATATTTAATAACTCGTTAGCTTGTTTTGCCAACCCAGTACGAGCCAGCTTTTCAGCATCTTTTTTCGCTTAAAAACCAACTGCCAATTATCCATTTAAAATTGCTCTGATACCCACCTCATTCACACAATCTTCAATAGAAGTGTTGCCACCTTCAATAATTGAATCTACCATACCAGGAATAGAATACAAATAAAGCGTTTCTTGAATAGATTTCCAATCTTCCTCAGCAATTTAAATAGCATTATTTTTCGTACCAGATAACAAAATTGGTTGATGATTATCATTGGTATCATTCACTAATTCATCAATTTGTTCTTTGGCCTCAGTAACAGTAACAATTTTCATGTAACTATCCCTTAAATTAACAACATAACCGATTCTAACACAAGTCAACTATTATTCCGCATAATAGCACCTTTTCTAAATATTTCTCACTCCTCCGATTAAACGCCAAGGAATAAGAGGATAGCGAGACTTAATTTCCTTTGGTACATTTCTAGTTGCTTCTCCAATTAGATATTTGTTTGATTCTTGGCCAATGCTGCCGATGTCATTCCCTTTGTACGTCGTTCAATTTCGCTGCATCAGATTAATTCCTTTACTCCCTTGAAGGGGATTATTTTTTCCACCTTTTTAAACTCTAAAAATTTCAGAGTTCACAGCTTATCGCTTACTTAAGATGGATAATTATTAGGATTTTCCATCAGCAATTCCTCACTGATAACAGCAACATTCAATTCATTATCTGCCGAGACAAAAGTGATAGAAGGTAAACCACTAGCTAGGCAAAGTGTATTAACAGCACAACCTACTGCTAACTGGATTGCGTCATAACCTCTTAAACCATAAGTTTCCGCTAATACCATTCCTGAATTAATTATACTTTCGGTAATTTCAATGACTTGATAATCTTTAAGCGAGTCCTTTCTCAACTGATGAACTATTGCCGCTGCATCGGTAACGCTAATACTTCCAGTGCGGGATCTTCGCGTAATAGCAGCTACAATTTCTACCTTGGCGATTGCGGCAATAAATATTTCATTATTTAAAGCATCAGTAAATAATTCCAATACCCATGCTGAACCAGTTTCGCTGATATAACGCTTGACCAAGGCACTACTATCTAAGAAATAAAGTGCCATTTAACGGCGTTCCTCAATAATCGTTTCTGAAATAGGTTTTCCCTCGATTTCAATCAATCGTCGCTCAGTTATCGGTTGAGATGAAGGACGCTTAATCTGCTTGACTAATCCAGCATCAAGAAGAGATTGGTGAAATACCGCTTGTTTCTCAGCTTCTTCTTTATCCATAAGATACTGTTGAATCTTCTGATTAAGCAGCTGAAGTTCTTTTAGCTCAAGAGTCTCAAGCTGATTCAAGATTTGAGTAAGGATTGCCTGTGTCATAATCTGCCACTTTTTTTGCTGTCTGAGTAATTAATCTTTTATAGCAAAGTTATAATTGAGCTAGTACAATAGACAGTATCATAAAAACTCACTCTTTAGACCTGCTTGATCGTAAATTTTTAGATTCTAGGCGCTTAATATCCTCTTGTCAGTAGCTGTTGAAAAGCAAAATGATCAAATCCTAGAGAACAGATTAGATATTTGTTTGATTCTTGACCAATGCTGCCGATGTCATTCCCTTTGTACGTTGTTCAATTTCACTGCATCAGCTTAATTCCTTGCCAGTGAACCAAATCCAGAAAAAGACTTTACCGCTAGTTTTGGCAACTATTCTCGGTGTGGGAGGAGGAGGGGGATTTTGCTGCCGTTTCCCCCTCATAGCTAAGATAGGATCAGTTTTTGAGGTAAAAAACCTTACTGCCTTGGTCACTGACAAAATGACAATTGCGGTAGGACTGCCAGAGAGATTTGAAAATCGGTTCTTTCGAGACGCGATAATAGTCTCCTAAGACGGGACGGATGGCCTCGGTTGCTTCTTGGAGATGATAGTGGGGAATAGTGATAAAAATGTGATGGGCGACGTGAGTACCAATTTGGTGATGGATGGGATTAAAGATGCCATAATCGCGATCGATGGTAGAAAGCGCCCCTTTGAGAAAGTACCAGTCTTGACCGCGATACCAGGGAATATCATCTTCGGTGTGGTGTAGGAATGTCACCAGGTCTAACCAAACCACAAAGACGATATAGGGCATGATGTAGTAGTTAAACAGAAACCAAAAGCCTTGGCTAACACCAACCCCGATTAATAGACCTAACATAAAGGTACAGCATACGGTGCTAGTCAGTACCTGCCACCGTTCCGAGGGGCGAAAGAGGGGGCTTTCGGGCATAAAATGGGACCCCTGTTTATTAGGGGAACGACGGAAAAGATAGAGGGGATAAACAAATAAAATTAGCTGAAAACGAGCTAATTTTTCGTACCAAGCCATATTGTTATACTGGGTTTCCGTGACGGGATACCAACTTTCATCGGTGTCGATATTGCCAGTATTAGCGTGATGGGTGCGATGACTGATGCGCCAACCGTGGAAAGGTACGAGAATAGGAGTATGACTGAGATGACCGATTAAGTTATTTAACCAACGATAACGGGAAAAGGAACCGTGACCGCAATCGTGACCGACGACAAATAAGGCCCAAAACATGGTTCCCTGCATAAACCAAAAAAGGGGGAAGAACCAAGCTTGATTAATCTGGTAAGTTATCCAGTAAAGTAGGGTAATAATGCCAATATCAAAAAAAAAGTAGGCTAAAGAGCGAAAAACGCTTGATTGGAAGCAACGGGCCGGGATAGCTAGACGGACATCCTGTAGGGTAAATGGCAAAAATTCTCTTTTTAGGGAGGGTTTAGGTAGGGTTTGGGACACTAGGTTATAACTCAAGGTAGATGACAGGGCAGTATTGACGAAGGCTTGAGTAGCTCAAGTTTTCTATTTCTCGATGCGCTATCTTTTCTCTATCTCAGCTAAGAAGCGGACAAGACCGAGCGATCGAGCGAATTTCGTCTAACTCCCTAGGATTTTATTGTAGGGCTTAATGTAACTTAACAAAAGCCCCGATGAATTATCAATTATGAATTATGAATTATGAATTAACGCGATGTGCAACTGAAAACGACAGAATCAGGGTTCCAGAGGATACTTTATCTCTGCTGATTTCTGAGAGCCTTGTAAATCAAGACTAAAAATATAGTTGCACAGGGGGTGAATCAGGAATTATGAATTGGGGAGCAGGGAGACTACTTCGCGTGCGTTGCGGGGGAGAATAAATAAAAGCTGACGGCTGAAGGCTAATAGCTAAGTGGTTAAACCCAAAAAAAAGGGCGAACAAAATTCACCCTAACAGACACAGTAATCATCCTACAAAGTGCCGATAAACTTATCAATGCGATCGAATCCTTTTTCAATCGTCTTTAGGTCTGTAGCATAGGAAAGACGAATACAATCATCAGCACCGAAAGCAATACCGGGGATAGCGGCTACTTTTTGGGTTTTGAGCAGTTTCTGACAAAAATCCCGGGATTTTAAACCAGTTTGACTAATATCAATAAACACATAAAAAGCACCGTTGGGAGTAGGACAATTGAGTCCGGGGATTGCTCGCACTCGTTCTAAAATATACTGTCGGCGCTCGCTAAAAGCTTTGACCATTTCCTCGATGCAATCTTGGGGACTCTCTAAAGCAGCGATCGCACCGTACTGGGCAAAAGTGCAGACATTAGAGGTACTATGACCTTGGATATTAGTCATGGCCTCGACAATTTCCACCGGTCCTGCTATGTAACCGACGCGCCACCCCGTCATCGAGAAAGCTTTAGCAAAACCATTACTAACAATACTGCGCTGAAAGATTTCCGGACCAAAAGAAGCGATACTGCGGTGAATTGCGCCATCGTAGAGGATTTTCTCGTAAATTTCATCGGAAACCACTAAAATATCCTTTTCAACCACAATTTTTGCTAAAGCTGCGATTTCTTCGGGAGTATAGACAATACCGGTAGGATTAGAGGGAGAATTGAGAACAAATAATTTAGTTTTCGGTGTAATTGCCGCTTCTAGCTGTTCGGGGGTGATTTTATAGTGATTCTCTAGGCTAGTGTTCACTATAACCGATGTTCCTCCCGCTAACGTCACCATTTCAGGATAACTCAACCAGTAGGGTGCGGGAATAATTACTTCGTCCCCCGCTTCAATTAACGCCATGATTAGATTATAGAGAGACTGTTTACCCCCATTGGTAACGATGATATTATCGGCATTGTATGCTAGTTGATTATCCCGCAGCAATTTCTCAGCGATGGCTTTTCTTAACCCCGGTTCTCCGGCAGCCGGTCCATAGCGAGTTTTTCCCTCATCGAGGGCCTTTTTCGCGGCAGCTTTGATGTGAATGGGTGTGTCGAAATCTGGCTCCCCGGCGCTAAAACTACAGACATCTTCGCCGTTTTTCTTCATTTCCTTGGCCAGAGAGTCGATAGCTAGGGTAAGGGAGGGGGTGACTTGATTGACTCGTGACGCTAGTTTCATAGTATTTTACCCTGACAGGGCTTTTCTGATGACCTACACAACCTTTAGTATTGTCCATCACCTCGATTGTTCTGGGTGTTTTTTTATATAATCTCCGGAATTGCGGCGCTTAGGGATGGGTGTGGGGTGTGGGAATTATGAATTATGAATTATGAATTATGAAGTGGGGAGTGGGGAGAACAAAGCTGCCTCCTGTCTCCTGCCGAAGTCTGCCTTTTGCCTCCTGCCTCCTGTCTCGGAGTCTCCTGTCTTCGTTATTGAGGATTTTTTCTTTTTGCGGGTTTTTGTTTGCTGGTAGGGAGTAGGGGAGCGGTTAATTTTTCGTAGAGTTCAAAGAGGTATTCAATACGGTTTAATTCACTGGTGAAAGGTTGGGGACGATAACACAAATCAACGGCTTTGTCAAGTTTTTGGTGAGCTTTGAGCAAGTCGGGAGGCATGGTTAAAGGATCGTATAAATCCGCAAGGCTACTATCGGGATATTTTACCCTAGTATCTAGCACAGTTTGAGCGCAAGTTTCAACGGTTTGTTTTTGTTTGTCGGTGATATTTTCTGGAAAGGGGTAGTTATTATAAACGATGGTGTTTGAATAACGGTAATCACTTTTTAATCGTCCGCAAACATATTTAACCCATGTCATGTGCATTGCTGAAGTAAGAATACCAAATAAATATAAATCAGCATTTGCAACAAAGAGACAACTATCACTAGCAATATAATCTGGACTAAAGAAACCAAATGGAATATATTTTCTATTCTCTGAAGAATGACGCGGTATTAGAATATAGCTGGTTTTTGGCTGTCTATTTTCAGTAAATAATGTTGGGAACTGCGACCATTTAATTGTCGCAACTTTAGAACTAGCCAAACGCATTTCTTTAACAGCTTCTACTCTCTTTAATAATAGAGGCAACTGCTTTAATTCTTTAGGCTGTATTTCTGTTAACCAAAAACACCAGCGTCTTTTATTATTCAGAAACTCATCAGCAGAAATAAAAGGCTTAATAAATTTTTCTCCTGCGGGTTCTTGTCGAATATACTGTTCTTTTTCCTCGTCATTCATCAGAAGATTACCACCATCTGTAGGTTGGCTGCCTTTGATCATTTCAGGCACGTTACAAATGGGTTTTATTTTCTTTAAAATGATTAAATCATTTCCTTCTGTCAGGTAAGGATTAATATTTTTAACCTTTCTTTCTGTTGGTTCACCTTTAATATCAGCATAATCAAAAATACGTTTATTGTCAATATATTCTAGCCCAAAACCAATAATAACACAATGAACTGCGGCGTTTCCTTTTGCTTCATTGCTCCAGCTAAAAGTTCGATGGGCAAAATGAATTTTTATTTTATATTTTTGATAAAGCTCTTGCCAAAGAACACCAACTTGTTC
>NZ_JADBTB010000131.1:0-8329 GCF_020246405.1 Microcystis sp. M083S1 | reverse complement strand
TTTTAATCCATTTATCTAGTTCCTCGATATCTTTTTTGATTTTCTGAGCCTTGTCCATAATTAAAGTTATTAAAACATTGACTTAGATTATAGCATTTTTTTCAGAAATTGGTTTCCACGTCTCAAATGTAAATGCTATATTTACGATTGAGGAGGAAAAGGAATAATAATGTAGCGAATGACCGTTCCTAGTAAAGCCGTTCCCAAAATTCCGATTAACGTCCAAATCTGGGCCTTTTGAGAGCCTTTCAATTCTTTGGTATCTTCTTTCACCCTCTCAATATCCTTGTCTAAAGCATCGACCTTTTCTTCTAATCTAGCTTGTCCAACCTCTAAATTAGTGAGGCGACTATTAATATTTTCTAGTTTCTGATTAATTTCACCTAAAACTTCTTTAATATCTTGTTCAATAGTAACTGACATCTGATGATTCTCCTAATAATTATCGGAATATAGGCACGACTATCACTATTTTATAGCTGGTTATAATTAAATTAAAAATGGATTTTAGGTTCGATCCCCCCTGCCCCCCTTAATCCCCCCTTGATAAGGGGGGTGTCTGACAACTTTTAACGCCTCCCTACTTACCTTTGAGAATGATAATACTTTTGGTTCATGTGTCCTCTTTATTCGCGATCGCTACTAATCCGGCGATCAAACGGCTTGCAACATGAATTCAACCTTGATCGCTTCAAACGGGAACTCTACGCTCCCATCTGCTACACGGCTCAGAATACCGACATTTAAAAGTGCCGTAATATCTCCATGTACTGCTTTAACATCCCGATGGACTCGCCTCGCCGCCTCACGGATAGAAATGGGGCCAGCACCGCACATAGCTTTGAGGAGTTCCCACCGCTTGGCAGTCAGAACTTTCCAGAGAAGTTCGGGGGTAGCAAAACTGATACGAACTTCTTTTTCTGCTCGACCAGTTTTCATCGCTTGAACGGCATCGGCAAGGGTGTCAGTCAAGGAGCGAACTTCAAGAACGACCGTGTTCATAATTCCACCTCAAAATGTCAGAGTTGAAGTCGGCCATCAATTGGTCTGGCGAAGAGAAAGCATAAAGAGACTCCACACCATCGAAATGACGGTGATCGCCTTTACCGCGTTCGTTATCATATCGCAACACACATTTGCCGTTGACTATGTAAGCGAGACGATATTTGTAAGGATGCTCCGATGGCAGAACTGGTTGGGGAACACGCCAGACAGTGACTTCTGCGAATGCGTCTGGGGCCAAGATGACGCGACGACGAATGAGCGCGGTAGCCTTCATGTTGGATATACTAACAACACCTTAGCCTGTTGTCAATGTCCCCAACAGTTAAAAACGCCTCATATTCTTCTATATTTCTCGCTTGAGGGTTGAGATATTGCCCAAAGTGTTGTGTTAAATCAATCTGCATGGTTATTGTATCCTTATTATTCTAACCCTGTTGCATAGTTTTCCATCATCTGCAAAAATTCGGGGTCAATCAATTCCTGATTAGCTTGCAGGATATTGGGTTCCTCACCATTAGCACAAGTGAGCAACTGTTCAATTAAATTAACATAAGCTTGGGCGCGTTGTTCATTCATCGTCTTAACTATGATTTTTGTGATTGTGTGATGGACTATGATTCTTTTCGAGAGAGCGACCCCATGATGTGATATAAGACAATAAATACGGTTCTTCGGTTTGTCTTATGCAACGTACAGGATTATAAGGAATGAAACTCTTATAGAGAAAGACATTTGGCGATTTTTGTCAATTGTTTTTGATCTAGAGCGAACTAATCAATTAAGTCTCTTGCCAGATAAGGATTTAGTCGATTTATGCTCCCCTATCGAACCATACCAAGTAACGAAGAGCCATAAATACTCATGATTGTCAAAGATAACCTAATTATAGTCGCTCATTAAATCATTCTAATCATAGTTTTGACATTGAATTATCAAAGACAATCTAATCAAAATCCTCACTTCATCATCTAAATCCTAGCCATGACTTTTATTAATCCCCAATACCCTGAAAGTGAACTAACAGGTAAAATTATTGGTTGTGCAATGGAAGTTCACCGTATCTTAGGAAATGGTTTTCAAGAAGTAATTTATCAACGTGCTTTGGCAAAAGAAATGAACCTACAGGGATTATCTTTTTCGAGAGAACACGAAATGCCGATCTTTTATAAAGATGATCAAATAGGTACAAGACGAGTTGACTTTTTTGTTGAAGGTAAAGTGATGGTAGAATTAAAAGCCGTTATTCAACTTGAAGACGTTCACTTAGCACAAGCTATCAATTATCTCGAAGCTTATGGGTTAGATATTGGATTATTGCTTAATTTTGGAAATATCAGTTTACAGTTTAAAAGAGTTCACAAGCCGAAAAGAAAACCTAACTATAACTAGAAATAATTGAAGTGTATAAAACTTAAAATCCTAGTCCATCAAACAATCATAAAAATCATAGTTTAGACGTTTTCATCAAGCATTTTTGGGGGCTACGGTTCCAGAATTCGGGCTAGTCAAAGACTAAACCCGAACTTGACCGAGTTTTTTAATCCTCTAAACTAATCTTGACCGGATTAACTTTCCAAATCTCTTGACAATATTCCCAGATTGTGCGATCGCTAGAGAATTTTGCCATACGAACCGAGTTAAGAATCGACATCCGCGTCCACTTGTCCCGATCGCGATAAGCTTCACTTACCTGTTCCTGACAATCAGCGTAGGATTGATAATCAGCTAAAAGCATATACTGGTCATCGTAGAGGAGAGAATCAACGATCGGCCTGAATAATTCCTGGTCACCATGGCTAAAATAACCACTCTTAATTCGATCGATCACTCCCTTCAATTCGCGATTATTTTTGTAATAGCTCATCGGTTCATAACCGTGGGCTTTCTTAGCATAAACTTCTTCTGCTGTCAAGCCAAAAAGGAAGAAATTTTCTGCCCCTGCTTCCTCGCGAATTTCGATATTAGCGCCGTCCAGAGTCCCGATGGTGAGGGAGCCATTCATGGCAAACTTCATATTACCGGTTCCGGAAGCTTCCTTACCCGCCGTAGAAATCTGTTCGGAAAGATCCGCCGCCGGATAGATGCGTTGACCCAAAGAAACGTTAAAGTTAGGCAGGAAAACCACTTTTAAACGACCTCTGACATCAGGATCCTTATTCACAATTTCAGCCACAGCATTAGTTAACTTAATAATTAACTTCGCCATAAAGTAGCCGGGGGCTGCCTTACCACCAAAGATAAAAGTGCGCGGCACGATATCGATCTGAGGGTTCTGTTTAATGCGATTATAAAGGGCGATAATGTGCAGAACTGCCAGATGTTGGCGTTTGTATTCGTGAATCCGTTTTACCTGCACATCGAAAATCGAATTAACATCCACCTCGATATTGCGGGTTTTCAGCATATAAGCCGCTAAATCGGCCTTATTCGCCTGTTTAATTTCATACCAACGCTGACGAAATTCGGGATCATCAAGGTATTGTTCCAGTTTTCGCAATTCCTTCAGGTCTTTTAACCAATTATCGCCGATTTTTTCGGTAAATAGTGCCGATAATTGGGGATTGCTCAATAAAATCCACCGGCGCGGGGTGACACCATTGGTTTTATTGTAGAATTTTTCCGGCCAGAGCATGGCAAACTCTTTCAGGGTGTCTTTTTGCAGTAACTCGGTGTGTAAGGCAGCGACTCCATTAATCGAGTGACTACCCACACAGGCTAAATTAGCCATGCGAATTTGTTTATTACCCCAACCAGCTTCTTCAACTATCGACAATTTGCCCAATAACTCCTCGTTATCGGGAAACCAAGTCCGCACATCCTCAAGGAAAAAGTGATTGATCAGGTAGATAATTTCTAGATGTCGGGGCAGCAATTTCCCGATCAGATCCGCCGACCAACGTTCTAGGGCTTCCGGCAATAGGGTATGATTGGTATAAGCGAAGGTTTTTTGGGTAATTGTCCAAGCTTTTGACCATTCTAAGCCGTTTTCATCCACTAACAAACGCATTAACTCAGCGATCGCAATGGCGGGGTGAGTATCGTTTAGTTGAATAGCGGCGGTTTCGTGGAAGTTTTGCAGATTTTTGTGGCTTTTTAGGTGAATGCGAATTAAATCTTGCAGGGAAGCGGCCACAAAAAAGTATTGTTGGGCGAGACGTAATTCGCGACCGGCGGGGGTATTATCGTTGGGATAAAGGACTTTAGAAATGGTTTCCGCGTCCATTTTTTCGGCCACGGATTGATCGTATAACCCGGCGTTAAAAGCCTCAAAATTAAACGATTCACTCGCTTCTGCCTTCCAGAGACGCAAAGCGTTAACCGTGTTGGTTTTGTAACCCGGGACGGGGGTATCGTGGGGAATGGCTAAAACCCGACGTTCCGGCAGCCATTGTACCCGTTCCTGTCCCTTATCATCGTGATAGATTTCCGTCCGGCCACCCAGTTTTACTTCCACACTTTCATCGGGACGGGGTAATTCCCAAGGATTGCCGAAGCGTAACCAGTTATCGGGGATTTCCACCTGCCAACCGTCTTGGATCATTTGATGGAAAATGCCAAATTCGTAGCGGATACCGTAACCGATAGCGGGAATTTCTAGGGAAGCGAGGGAATCGAGGAAACAAGCCGCTAAACGCCCTAAACCGCCGTTTCCGAGGCCGGGATCCGGTTCCTGTTCGATAATTTCCTCAAAATCAAGACCTAATTCCTCGATCGTCTCTTTGATTAGGTCGTAAATACCCAAATTAGCGAGATTATTGCCTAAATACCGCCCCATGAGAAATTCGGCGGAGAAATAGCAGACGAGTTTAACTTTTTCTTGTTTGTAGGTGTCGGTGGATTTCAGAAAACGACGCAGGAGGCGATCGCGAACGGTGTAGGCAAGGGCGACATAGTAATTGTAGGGACTGGCATTAGTGCGGTTAACCCCTTGCAAATAAAACAGATTGTCCAGAAAAGCCCGTTTTAGGGTTTCGGGACTCATGCCCGTGCGATCATCTTCGACTAAAGTGGGGCATTGAAGTGCTTCAGTCCCATCAGCTAGGGTGTAGGTTGTCTCCATCGGTTTTTGTTGTCCATATATTCGGGAGTCGATCGCCGATCAGATTCTGATGACGATATCCTTTATAGTTTACTTGTTACCTTTTGGAGAGACTCAGACATTTAGATTTCTATTGGTTTTGAGCGTATCTGCGATCGCAATTGCCGATAAAAAAAGGGTGAACCCTGTTCACCCTCCGACAATTATTCACAAAAAAAGCTTAATAGCGTTTTTTTCTGTCACCACCACCACCATTGAAGGGCGCACGCTCTGTGCGCTCTTCACGCTCGCGGGCCTGGTTAACTTTAATTGCTCGTCCCATCCAGTCAGCACCATCCAGTGCCTCAATCGCAGCGGCTTCCTCGGCTTTACTTTCCATTTCCACGAAGGCGAAACCGCGTTTGCGCTGTGTATCGCGATCCACGGGAATATGAACCCTTTTAACCTTGCCGTACTCTGCAAAGACGTCGACCAGATCTTCTTGGGAAATCTCGTAAGAGAGATTACCAACAAAAATAGACATAATACTTGAATCCTCGATCAATACTCGAAACGGTGTGGAGACACAAAATTCAGGGAGAAGCCGAACAATACTAAAGTAAAAGACTTACCGAATTAATACTGAAAACGAACTTGAACACTAATCTTGACTCTCCCTCCGATCATAACACGAAAAGACTAGAGTTAATGTTAACTTTTATTCTCCGGGAGAAGAGACTGTTTTGGCCATCGGCCGCTACTCCCTCAACCGCCAGCTTTTTTCTCCCGACGAAATAACCAAATCATCAGGGCCACCACCCCGATTTGTAGGGCAAAATTGGGTAAGGCGGTGGCTACGTCCCTACCTGCCGCTAATTGGGCTAGAAAAACCACCGCACCAATAAAACCAGAAGCACCTAAACCGAGATAGATAAACTGCCGCAGACCTCGGTAGGGATTAGCCGCTTCCTCTTTCAAGCGGGCGTATTTTTGGGGATCGAGTCGAGTGGATTTGCTCATAAAAAAATTTTTCTAGCTGTGTATCTATTGTCCGTGATATAATCGGGAATTGGCAATGTGCCGATGTAGCTCAGTGGTAGAGTAGTTGATTCGTAATCAATTGGTCGTGGGTTCAAATCCCATCATCGGCTTGGGGTTTTACCTCCCGGAAGTTGACTAAGAAATACCGAACTCCGGCTGAATAAATCCAAAAAGCTTGTTGGATAAGACTTTTAGACTTTTTGGCCATCCAAAAGTGCCGGACCCTGTATTGATCGGAATGGGCAAAACCCCACACCCTACACCCCGCACCCTACACCCTGCTCCCAACAACCAACTTTTCCAGCAAACCCTAGTTACTGAAGAAAAGGTTGAATAATTTCTGCGATCGCTTGACGTTGGCAATCGTCATATCCCCAGCGCTCTAGAAAGGCTTGATATTCTCCTTGTTCCCTGTTTAAACTGGTGGCTAATTGTTGTAATTTTTCCCCCAGTTCTGGCGATAATAACTGCTTAATTAGTTGACCAGTTTTTTCCTGGACTCTCTCAGAACCTCGGGCGTTTTCTTCATCTCCTTGCTTGCGATGATAGATAACCATTGCCGTGGACATAGCCAGATTTTTGACTAATAATTCATTCACTAATATCGGGGAAGTTTTTAAAGCAGTGATTACTTCTAAACTAGGATATTCAGTATAGGATAAATCGCTGGTTAAGTAAGTGACAAAAAATCCTCTGGCTCCATTTTCTGTCGAGACTAACTCAGTAAGTTTTTGAGTGATTGTGTTGGCATCTAAAAACTCAATTTGAGTTAGTAAATCTTGAGTTTGTTGGATAGCATTTTCAAAGCTTATACTCATACCCATACCTGGCCTTCTCTGAAGTTTAAAAGAAAAATACTAAGCATCTAAAACATTTAACCAATTAGTTAAATCCTCCACTGTCGAAAAATCAAATAAAGCTTCCCCCGCTCGTTCCAGATCATCAATATTCAAGGTCATAATCCGACTCTCTATATCCACATCAATAGCTCCTAACTTACGTTTAATCAGACGGACAATTAGATTTCTTTCTCTTGCTAAACCCTGTTCTAAACCCTGTTCTAAACCCTGTTCTAAACCCTGTTCTAAACCGCGACGCATCCAACTGGTGGTAATCTGCATAACTCCCTCCTGTTCGGGTTGAATAAATGTGCTAATCTCCTGTTGAAATTCTATCTCCTCGGACGAGTTGAGATTGAGATAGGTATCGACAAAACCTGAAATCAATTGCATTCTAGCGGCATCTAATCTTAATGTTACCAATAATCTTAGACATTGTGCCTTAACTTTTGCCCTATCCCGAGGGGCAATTTTCATCTTGGCCATCAAAGCGGCGGCGACGGGATTAGCTTGATTGAGAAAATCTCGCCAATGCAAGCGATTTAACTGGACAACTTGATAGTTAAATTCTAACACTTTTAAGTCAGGAAAATCAATTTTGTATTGACGAATTGCTTCTTTTTGTGGACGCTCATAGGAAAATATGACAATCGGATAAACTGGTAAGGCAAATTTTTGATGCAGACGAGCGAAATAATTAAACATTCGCCGATTAAATTCCGGTTGAGAGCTAGACTGTGCTTCTAGATGAATTAAGAAAAATGATGATTGTCCCCGAAATTGAACTTGGGCGACTAAATCACTTTCATACTTTTCTCCTTCCGTGACATCGGTAAAGACTTCTTTGTCTAAAAATGTGATCTGATTAGGCTCTAAATAATTAATAACCGCGGGGAAAAACAACTGAATAAATTCAACAAAAAAAGTCGAAATTAATTCCTTAAATAAACGATCATGGTCAATAATATTATTCATACATAAGTAGTTATCCTAATGGTGAGGTAGAAAGTTTTCCTTTTGGGGAGTCGGTCGCCGGCCGTCGATATCAAAATTAGGTTACACTTCATCTTGAGGATAAAGGCGGTCAATTACTCGTTAAGACTACACCAGAACAGGGAGCTGCGGAGAAGAAGTCCGAGCATTTGTACTAAAATATCTAATAGACGGCTAACTGCTATATTTTCTGTTGACATCCTCACCGCCGTAAACGGACGGCGATTCCCAAACCTCACGATTTAGGTTTCTGCTTCTTTCCCATTCGGGGTTCCGCACCTGCCGCCCCAGTTTTACTCTGTTCTGGTCTTATGGTCGCTCTACAGACTGACACCGCAAGCCCTGCGGCCAAAATGTTTTTACTAGCGTTAACATCTCGGTCATGGTGAGTCCCACAGTCTGGACAATCCCACTCTCGAATATTTAACGGCAT
>NZ_JADBTB010000130.1:0-10059 GCF_020246405.1 Microcystis sp. M083S1 | reverse complement strand
ATGGGAGTGATCGGGGGGAAATTTAGGCACTTTTTCCCTGAAAATTAGGTAATTGGCCACCTCAAAACTGGTAAAACCCCACACCCCACACCCCACACCCCACACCCTACCCCCCGGAAAAACTTTTTGCCGCAAACCCTATTTAGAGTAAAATTTCCCTGTGTTGAATTGCTAATTTATGGGCGGGAAAACCTTCGTACTCGGCTAAAGTTTTCGTGGTTTCTTTTAACTTTTCAAAGCCTTCAGGGGTGACATAAGCCAAAGTGGAGCGCTTGAGAAAATCATAAACCGAAACCGCCGAATAGGAACGGGCAAAACTTCCTGTCGGCAGCACAGCATTGACTCCGATGGCGTAGGTAGCCATAGAGGAAGGAGTATGATTTCCCAGGAGAATTTCGCCAGCATTTTTAATCTTGCCCAGAATGGCAAAAGGATTACTAACTAAAACCTCTAGATGTTCTGGGGCGTACTCATTGACAAAATCGAGGGATTGCTGCAAACTATCGGTTAAAATTATGCCCCCATAGGCGGCTAAACCCGCCTCACAGAATTCCCGTCGCCAATCCGGGAGTTTTTGCAGGTATTCCTGTGCATATTCACTAGCAGAGATCGCCAAATCTTCACAGTGGGTGACTAATAAAGCCGCCGAATCCGCCCCGTGTTCCGCTTCAATTAATAAATCCAAGGCCGCTAAACGGGCATCGGTGGACTCATCGGCCAAAACTATCGACTCACTTGGACCTGCCGGCAAACCCACATCCACAGTACCGAACAGTAACCGCTTGGCCGCCGCCCCATAGACGCTGCACGGACCGGTAATTTTGTCAACCCTTTTAATATTTTTTGTTCCCAAAGCCAAAGCGGCGATCGCTTGTACGCCCCCTAACTTATAAATTTCTCTGACTCCAGCCATGCGTGCCGCCACCAGAGAAACCGGCTCCACGTTGCCCTGTTTATCGGGGGGAGTGCAAACCACCACTCTTTCCACTCCTGCCACCATTGCCGGTATGGCTAACATTAACATCATCGAAGGAAAAGCACCGCGGCCCCGGGGAACGTATAAACCCACATTGGGGATAGGAGAGATTTTTTCGCCGGCAAAGACACCGGTTTCAATTTCTGCCAGTAGTGTTTCTTCCGGCATTTGGCGACGATGTACCTCTTGAATATTCCGGAAAGCCTGTTGAATGGCAGTTTTTACTTCCGGTTCAATTAACTGAAAAGCCTGCTCAAATTCTGCCTCGCTGACTTTGATATTTTCTACCGTCGCACCTTCGTAGTCAAAACGCCGCACATAGTCCACAACGCCGGCATCCCCCCGCTCGCGGATGGTTTCTATCACCGTTTGAGCGACTTTGAGGGCGTTATCAATATCTAACTCGGCTCTTTTCTGAAGTTTTGCCCGTTCCGCGCTACTTAATTGCGAAAGTTTTAATATTCTAACCACTATTGCTGCTCCTACTGCCCCCCGTCCTCTCAAGAATAACGGGGAATCTGATCTTTCTTTTATTGTAACCTTTGGGGGAGTGCCGGCTTTTCAGTGATCAGTAAACAGTAACCAGTAATTTGTTAAGCTAAAAGCTTTATTGCCAGATTCTTTCTCTTGCCTCTTGCCTCTTGCCCCCTGCCTCCTTGTGTATAATGCAGATCATGTTTAAGCTCTCTTGCTGTTCTGTAAATGCGATCGCTCTTAGTTTATTATGGGGGGCGAGTGGTGCTGTGTGGGCAGAAACGGATTTAGACCTAGATCCGAAAATTCGGCAAGAAAGCCCGGTTTTAGAGCGTTGGTTAGAAAAAATACCCGATATCGCCGAAGATATTCGCCGCGATCCCAGTTTTCGCACGCGTATCCGCTTGGGATATGCAGAGTTTCCTTCTAGCGATAATTCCAGTGGCGTGATTTTGGGGGTAGAAGATGTGTTTTTCGGTCAAACCAGTTTAACCCTAAGCGGCGATTATCAGACGGTTTTTAACGGCAATAGGACGGCAATAGGAGGAAATTTACAATACTATCTCCTCCCTGTGGGTGATTATGTCAATCTAGCTCCTATGGTGGGCTATCGTTACATTCAAACGGGAAATTATAGCACCGATGGGCTTAACTTAGGATTAAAGCTCAAATTAGCCCTTTCTCGCACGGGGGCGGCAGATATCACCGTCAGTCAGAGTTTTATCTCCCCCGGTGGTGATAACGAGGTGGGATTGACTACTCTTTCGGTTGGTTATGCGATTACCTCTAATTTACGTTTAGCCGCCGATATTCAAGCCCAAAATTCCCGCGCTCGTAAAGATAGCTCCGTGGGAATTTTACTGGAATGGCTGCCCTAATTAGGGTTTGCGGCAAAAAGTTTTTCCTGGGGGCAAGGTGTGGGGTGCAGGGTGTAGGGTTTTACCGATTTTCAGGACTTTTGGACGTTCAGCGAAGCTCAGTCGGGCCCTGTTCATACCAAATCCGGTTATTAAAGACTGATTATTTATTCCTCCTCTTGCCTTTTGCCTGTCCTGATATGTAGCCTATACTCAACGGATTTAGTATTACTACCCCCTTCCTCTTAGTTGTAAAATACCTACACCTGTCAGGCTCCCCGCTCCTCTCCAATCCCCAACCCCAAAAAAAGGAATTGGGAGAAAAAAATTTAATTCTGCGTCAAGGATTTTGCAAGGTGACTGGGCAACATTTTGGAATTCTGCTCAAATGCCCCTATCATGAAGTTGACTTTACTACCGATCGAGTTTAAAACTTATATAATCGTGGGTTTGAGGAGTGAAAACAGTGAAAAAAGTTAATTTTAACGGCCAACCTTTCCATTTTATCGGTATTGGCGGTATTGGGATGTCAGCCCTCGCTTATATCTTAGCCAAGCGCAATTTACCCGTGTCTGGCTCCGATTTACGTCCTACTCATATCACCCAACGGCTACAGGGAGCGGGAGCGCAGATTTTCCACCGTCAAGAGGCAAATAATTTAGCTTTATTTCATTCTCCTGGCCCTCAAAACAGTAGCCAAACAGTTCCGCAAGTAATCTGCTCCACGGCGATTAATGACCATAACAAGGAATATCAAGCAGCCCGAGACTTAGGATACCCAATTTTTCACCGTAGCGACGTTTTAGCGGCTTTAATCGCTGATTACGACAGTATCGCCGTCGCTGGCACCCACGGAAAAACCACCACTAGCAGCTTAATCGGTTACGTTTTGTTAGAAGCGGGATTAGACCCCACGATCATTGTCGGTGGTGAGGTGGACGCTTGGGAAGGTAACGCTCGTCTTGGTCAAGGTCGTTTTTTAGTGGCAGAGGCCGATGAGTCCGATGGTTCCCTAACCAAGCACGCACCGAAAATCGGCGTAATCACTAATATTGAGCTAGATCACCCAGATCATTACCATAATTTAAGCGAAGTTATCGATACTTTCCATGAATTCGCCCATCAGTGCCAGATTTTAGTCGCTTGTTTAGATTGTGACACGATCGCCGAGCATTTCCGTCCGACAATCAGTTATAGTCTCGATCCCGAAAAAGGTGCCGATTACACCGTCAGCGAGATTATCTATGAACAGGGAATGATGAAAGCTTCCGTCTGGGAAAAAGGCAGTTATCTGGGACAAATGGAAGTGAAAATCCCCGGGCAACATAATATCAGTAATGCTTTGGCAGTGGTGGCCATCGGACGTTATCTCGGTTTAGAATTTGCCGTTATTGCCGATGCGATCGCTACTTTTGCCGGGGCAAAACGCCGTTTTGAACACAAGGGAGAGGCAAACGGCATCACTTTTATCGATGATTATGCCCATCATCCTAGCGAATTGTTGGCCACGTTAGCGGCGGCAAAATTAAAGGTAGAAGGCAAACAGTACCAACGTTCGATCGCCGTTTTCCAACCCCATCGCTACAGTCGCACCACTGCCTTTTTAGAGGAATTCGGCTCCGCTTTCAGTTCCGCCGATGTGGTAGTCTTAACCGATATTTATAGTGCCGGGGAAGTGAATATCAATCACGTCACGGGGCAGCAAGTGGTCGAACAGGTGAGAAAACACCATAAAAACGCCTACTATCACCCTGAATTGAGTTCTTTAGGTCAATTCCTGCTAGAAATTCTCCAACCAGGGGATCTAGCCCTGTTCCTCGGCGCCGGCAATCTCAATCAAGTTATCCCCGAAATGCTCTCTCTTTACCGCGAACAATTAGCAGTTAGAGTATAGGAGTCAGGATTCAGGAGACAGGATTCAGGAGTCAGGAGATTATTTTTATTTATTCTCCCCGCTTCTCGCTCCCTGCTCCTCTGCTCCCCATCTCCCCAACCCCCAATTCATAATTTATAATTCATAATTTATAATTCCCAACCCCTAAAACCCTATGATTAAATCCTCTGTTTCTCTAGCTGATTTCACTTCCTACCGGGTGGGGGGAAGAGCGCAATGGTATGCCGAACCAGTTAATCTAGAGGAATTAAGAGAATTGTTCGCTTGGTGGCAATCGCAAGATTTACCCTTGACTGTTTTGGGGGCTGGTTCAAATTTACTAATCAGCGATCGAGGTTTACCCGGACTTGTCCTCAATACTCGTCATCTGCGATCGAGTTGTTTTGATGCCGAAACTGCTACGATTACAGCAGCGGCGGGGGAACCCCTGCCAAAAATAGCTTGGAGAGCGGCAAAACGGGGCTGGAGGGGCTTAGAATGGGCGGTGGGTATCCCCGGTACGGTGGGGGGTGCTGTGGTCATGAATGCGGGGGCGCACACCTCCTGTGTGGCGGATCGATTAGTGCGGGCGCTGGTATTAAATCCCGATGGTCAGTTAGAAACTTTAAGCAAAGAAGATTTAAATTATAGTTATCGCAGTTCTTCTCTGCAAGGGGATCAACGTTTAGTTATCGAAGCTACATTTCAGTTAGAAGCTACCGATAATCGCGAGGAAATAATGGCAATTACTACCCATAATTTACGCCATCGCAAAAATACCCAACCCTATGATCGTCCTAGTTGTGGTAGTGTTTTCCGCAATCCTAAACCGCAATTTGCCGGGGCTTTAATTGAGGGAATGGGATTAAAAGGTTATCAAATTGGTGGGGCGCAAGTATCAGAATTACACGCTAATTTTATCCTGAATATTGGTTCAGCAAAAGCCTCGGATATTCTGCGTTTAATTCGCCATGTGCAGGAACAAGTGTTCGATCGCTGGTCCCTCTGGTTAGAACCAGAGGTGAAATTTTTAGGGGAATTTGACGGGATTTAATTATTTTTCTCGATAACGGTTGAACTCAGCCACGATAGGCTGGAGTGCGACGGCAAATATTTTTATAATCCTCTAGCATGGTGCGTTCCCCAAAAATCTATTGGTGGGGCAGTAGGAGCCACATTAGGGAACGCACCCTACAGCGATGGGGATCGTACTGACAGTGGGAGCAGTGTAACGGTCTAGTTATGCCGTCTTCGCTTGTGAGGTTAACTTAAGCAGTTCATTAAGCTTATTTTTTAAGTTTTGGGATACCATAAGCGGATTGTAGACTTCTCCTGCGTAGGGTTGCCAAACATAACTAGAACTAAAGGGGCGCAATACTGACAATATTCCTAGCTCTTGTTCGAGTGGTTTTGCTAAAACCAGTCCTGGGATAGATAAGTTAGATGATTCTTCGATAAGCTCGCTGTAAGTTCTAAATTCATCGACTTCAACACCAACCAGTGCATAACGGAATGGGGGAGCAAATCGTAGGGACTGATATAGTAAGATACCTAACTCTGTCATTGAATATGCACTTTCAGGGCTGTCTATTCCCACTTCGCTAAGATTACTTGGTGAAACACGACACCACCAATTTTCTTCTATATCTTGGAATATATCTGTGTGACACTGGCAATGGCGACCAGTTGACAGCAACCATGATATTCCCTCAAAATGCTGAGCAAATTTATAGGCGTTGCTCTCATCCGAACCACATTCTGCCGATAGACTAAATATCCATGCCATTTTGATAGCCTCCCATTGTGTGTATGCCACTAATCAACCTTTTCCCAATATTTTTGGGTGTTTGCCAATGCTGCCTCGTACTTTTCTAGAGCCATTGTAACTCTTGGCATGATGCTAACGTGAGTCGGGCTATCTTGGACAGCCTGTAAATCCCCTGTGATATGGCTATCGTCAATTTGCCATAAAGGGTCTTTGCCAGTTCCACCAAAACTGGCAGGTTTGCGAAATGCTGGTAAACCTTCAATGGATAGGGCAACAGACATTCCCTTTGTGTCCCTAATGGCAACCGTTACAAGATCGCCATGCAACTTACGCTGTGGCTCTGGTAACAAATAGCTTTGTTCATCTAGGCAACCTACTGGCATTTGCTGAATGTTTATATCGATATTAGGTCTAACCCCTAATAATCTGGCACTACGACCAATTTTGGGTCTGTCGTTTTGCTCTGCCATGCCACGATAGTAGAGTTTCGCCATCACCCACTACTTGTATTTTACCTTTAGCTTCATTGTACCTGAAGCACCAACAATAAACTCAATTGGGACACCATCAACGTCTGAAGATAGACCAACACCAGCTTTCTGAGACATTGTAATCTCTATTTCATCAACACCATTTTCTTTTCCTGCTCGAATAATGTCGATCGCTACTTTTCTTTGTTCTGCAATCTCTTTTTCGTTAGCACCTGATGTAAGAAGGGAAATACCGTCCAAAACAAGTGCTACTGGAAGCGCCAAAGGCACCATTGCAAGCTAACTATTCTGCGACAAGAAGGTAAGCGCTTTATGCCGTTTTTCTGGCGTTGTGATGTCAAACTCGTTGGATTCACTCATACTCATTGGCTGGGTTCTATATAGCTATCGATTAACGAAGTGTTGGAATACAAACACAGAATATCACGCCCAAAAGCGTGTTAGCCAGATTAGCCTACTGCTAGTGGAGCAGTAGGAGCCACATTAGGGAACGCACTCTACAGCGATGGGGATCTGCTATGCAGTGCCTTCGGCATCGCACTGGGGTGTTGAGTCCGTCGGCTGCAAACCCTGGTTAGACAACTGATAGCCGTTTGACTTTGATATTGCCAATTGTCTGCTCTGCTTGCCATAGATCGTATTGCATTTGCTGATTGAGCCAACTTTCAGGAGATGTATCGAAAGCTTTCCCTAAGCGAATTGCCATTTCGGGGCTAATACCTGCCCTACCATTTAAGATGGCAGATAGGGTTTTTCGACTTACACCCAATGCTTCAGCAGCCTCAGTCACAGTCAGATTCAAAGGTTCGAGACAAAGTTCTTTAAGAACTTCACCAGGATGTGGTGGATTATGCATTTTCATCAGTGGTAGTCCTCAAGATCGACATCACAAGCATCAACACCGTCAAAGGTGAAAGTGATCCGCCAGTTTCCAGATACTCTCACCGTCCAGGTTCCTTTACGTTGCCCTGCCAGTTGATGAAGTACCAACCCGGGTAAGTTCATGTCTTGCGGTGAAGTTGCAGCACTGAGACGAGCCAGAATCAGCCGAATTCGTTGGGCATGATTTGCCTGAATGCCTCGGGTGGTTCCCGACTCAAAGAACTGCTCTAGTCCTCGATGCTTGAAACTGACTATCATCCATTAAGTGTAACCCATAACGTTACTGGTTACAACCCAACGATAAAAAAATAACGCCTACTATTTTTAATATATCTCGTGGGTGGTGCGTTACGACTACTGGACTATTGATTATACGGAAACTTTCCGTATATCACACCCAAAAGCGTGTTAGCCAGATTAGCCTACTGCTAGTGGAGCGGTAGGAGCCACATTAGGGAACGCACCCTACAAGATCGGCGATCACACTGACAGTGGGAGCAGTCTAACGTTCCCAATCACCCGTCGCAGATAGACTTTGCATCATAACTGATTAGCTTTCGTCGGTCGGTGTGCATTGGGGTTGTTATGCCTTGTCACCAACAGATATGATGCGCCAATCACCTTATGGAATAAACAACCGACCAGCCCCCATATAGTCTTGGATATCGATCACAATTTCTACAAGCCTTTCAACGCAGCGTTCTCGATAGTCAGATTCATTGACCCTATCCGGATCGCCAATCGTAATGATCGGAAATGAAGTCGGTTGATTTTCTTCACGCATTACTTGTTCCAACGAGTCTTCACCCTTCGCATTCCGGTTTGCCGTAAGTAAGAGCATCCCGTTGGTTTGGGCAAATCTCCAAACTACTCGATCATTGCTGTCTGCGGGTAAGCCAACGTCTTCAAATGTCCTCAACCGAATTAGAGCGAGATCTAATAACCCGCTAACAACAAGACTTCCAGAGATCAGAATTGCCTGCCGATTCAAGTTGTAATCAGCCAGAACAATCATTGCTTCTTCGCTTCCCGCTTTGCTCTCCGTTCCTGAAGTTTAGCTCTAACCGCTTCATAGCCTGGACGAGGAGGAGTAGCAGCGATCCGAGCAAAACGTTCGCGATTCCTCTCTTCCCAAAATTGTTTAGTTTCTGCGGCAGTCTTTAAAACCTCCTGATATTCCGCTTCCACTTCTGTTCGATGTGTTTCAATGTAGGAAAGGGCAGCATGAATCTGAGCATCTGTAAGATTGAAGGCATCACGAATAAACTTGGGTGGATACTGAGCTTTGAGATAATCGATTACGTCATACAGAGTAATACGAGTATCCGCAATTGTAAGCCCTCGCTCTGTGCGGATTATAGCTGTTTGTCCATTCGATGCCAGTGCCATAGCAGTCTTAGCTTTTAATCATTTAATTCCATAGTAGCGCACAAAAAAAGCAAGGGGAACCAACGCCCCCCAACGACTGATTCACAAAATCCTTAATCCTCAACCCAGACCTTCAAAATGTATTTCAGCCTCGTTCCTGCATCTAGCCAGTAGTGAACTCCAACATCTGGCAGTTCAGTATCATTTGTGTGAGCGTCACCCCGTCCTATGCCATCATCAAAGGGAGTAATACGGTGTTTGGAAACCTCTTTGTGGAATTCCACCCGTGTTATTCTTGCTCCGGTGCAAGGAAATTTATCGTCTCCTCACTTGCCAAGCATACCAGATTCGTAAGTTCTCGAAACATCAACTGCTAGTCATTCAGCCATAATAAACCTCCTTTTTTGCTGTAACTTTTCCGTATATCACGCCCAAAAGCGTGTTATCCAGATTAGCCTACTGCTAGTGGAGCGGTAGGAGCCACATTAGGGAACGCACCCTACAAGATTGCGATCATACTGACAGTGGGAGCAGTCTAACGGTGGAGTTATACGCCGTTGGAAGCAGGTCTTCGATCATTACACTTGAATGATATCAAAGCTTTCTTTGTTTGTAATCCGATAAAACAGGAAATCTGAATCGATTGTGAGAATTTGCCGATATCCTGTCTTTTCAGCTACCAAGACCAGGGTTGCATCCGCCAAGTCCATGGGGCGATCACGGTATTGCTCCATCAATGCCAACAAACGACTGTAATCACTTTCCTGAATATCGTAAACCACCAGCAGTTTGTCTAAAAGAAGCTGTCCCAGTTGTTTTTGCATTTGCCAACCACCCCGATGCAGCGCAAGGTACATGGCTTCGGTCAGGCATGACCAAGTTGTTAAAAGGGGCGTTTCTAATCGGAGGACTGCGTTTTTATAGGCGTTATGCTGAGACTGAGTTCGATCTACAAGACAAAGTAGGACTCCGGCATCGCACAGGATCATAGATCTAGTCCTTGTTGCCGATATTTTTTGAGCAGGAGTTGCTGATAGTTGCTGACTGGTTGAAGTGGCGTTACGTCTAAATGATCCACCGTCTCAAACCATTGTGACCATCTCTCGACAATTTTTTCAGCAGTTTGGCTGGTATCAGGTTTAGCTTGATGTTTGTGGATAATACAATCAATGAAGTCACTCACCTCTTGCAAGAGTGGCTCGGAGAGTTGGTGCAATTTGGCGATCGCAGTATCACGAGTTGTCATAGGAACTCCTCTATACAGTTTTCTTTATTGTGAGCGTAACGTTAATCGCGTTTAGTTCCTAAGCTATCACGATTTTAAATTGCTGGTTGATAGGAGAGAACAGTACAGGGATTGCCGGGGATTT
>NZ_JADBTB010000013.1:0-11804 GCF_020246405.1 Microcystis sp. M083S1 | reverse complement strand
ATTTTGAGGTAGTCAGTTACCTAATTTTCAGGGAAAAAGTACCTGAATTTTACCCCCGATCCCTCCAATGGTCGGCACTTTTTGAGGTCAAAAAAGTCTAAAAGCCTTATCCAACAAGGTTTTTAGATTTATTCAGCAAGCTCTATATAGGGTTTGCGGCAAAAAGCTTTTCGTGGGGTTAGGAGTCGGTCCTCAGTATTCAGTGATCAGATGCGGGTTTTCAGTTCACTGTTTACTGTTCACAGCCAAAAACTCCCTACTCCCCAATTCATAATTCATAATTCATAATTTCCTATCCCTTTTAAACAGGATTTAGTATTAGCCTATATCAGCATTTCTGATTCTATAGTTAAGTTTGGCTAATAACAGCTTATTTTTAGTTGCTTGTCAAGCCCCTATTATAATTTTTAATCTCTGATCCTTGGTCTGATTTAACATTGATCTTAAAAATCTAGTTTTTTGTAGCGAAGAAAACAGTTTTATTAACCATTATCTGCTGCTATAGAGGGAAATCGGGGAGGGCTGATAATCCTTGAAACCCTTGTCAATACTAGCATTATTCCCCCTCGAAATTTCACTAATTCCCTAAGTTTTTCTAACCTTGATCCCCTCTAGGACACAAAAAATTAAAAACCTTCCATCTTAACTTGGTTTTTGGTGCAGGTCAACCCTTTATTTAAATTTTTGATTCTCTTGCCCGATAACGATATAAATTCTTGTAATGACCAACCAATTTTCCGTGATACGGTTGAACAGAACGCAACCAAGTTAGCTTTGCAAGCAAAAAGGAATGTTAGCAAATTCCTTCAGCTTTGCATTGGGAACTTGCTAACGCACAATAAGAAAGTCTATGAATAAACAACTGATCAACAAACTACAAGCTGTAACTGCCCTTACCGTAGTGGGGACTACAGCCTCGATAATTTGTTCCCAGACAGCAGGACACAGCAACAGCCTGACGGATATTAGCCTAGATCGTCAAACTGTGGTCGAGTCAACTACTCAAATCGTTCTGTCCGCTTTTTCTAATAGTCGAACATCTGATTCAGATATTAAATTATCACGTTCGGCTCAAGATAATGTTAACGAAATTCTAAAAACTTTGGAGTCCCTAGTGGACAAAGAAAATACCGTCCCTGCAAGCGTTACACCCCGAACCCAAGAGGCCATTCCTTCGACGGTACAACCCCAATCACAACCCAATCAAGTCAAGCCGGCCCCGGCCAGCAATCCTGCCTCAGTGACACCAGCAGAGAAGCCGAAAACAACCCAAGCGGTAAAAACCAGCAGTCGCCCCCGTAAACAGGGAATGGCCTCTTGGTATGGTCCTGGTTTCCACGGTCGTCGCACCGCTAGTGGTGAGACTTTTAACTCTAGTGGTTTAACTGCCGCTCATCGCTATCTACCTTTCGGCACTAGGGTTAGGGTAACTAATCTGCGTAATGGGCGCTCGGTGGTGGTGCGAATTAACGATCGCGGTCCGTTTAGCGGTGGTCGCGTCATCGATCTCTCCAGAGGTGCGGCAGCGATTATCGGTGTCTTCCAATCGGGAGTTGCCCCAGTTGTCTTGGAAGTTTTAGGCAGATAATCAGTAAACAGTTATCAGTTATCAGTTATCAGTAAACAGTAAGCAGTGAAAAGACAGCACTGTTAATTTGTGTCTGGGAAAACTTAGTACAAATGCTCAGACTTCCTCCTTATCTCTGACTTGAAAGAGGGTGTAGGGTGTGGGGTGTAGGGAAGGAAACCTCTTTCCTCTGTGGGGGTGAAAATTTTTTCATCGGGACTGACCAAAAACTCACATCTGATCAGTGGTAACTGGTAACTGGTAACTGATAACTGGTAACTGATCACTGCTATAGTGATCCTATTGGGATTTGACTGGGTTTATGTTGGAAATTAGCGATTTATCGGTTAATTATGGCGGAATCAAGGCATTACAGCAGGTTAGCTTAAGGGTAGAAGAAGGGGAAATTGTCACCCTGATTGGAGCGAACGGAGCAGGAAAAACGACGACTCTAAAGACGATATCTCGGATTTTAACGGCAAAGACGGGGCGAATAATTTATCAAGGTCAAGATATTACCCATTTACCGCCCCATGAAATCGTTAAGCGGGGAATTGCCCATAGTCCGGAAGGGAGAAGAATCTTAGCGCGTCAAACAGTCTTGACAAATTTGCAGTTAGGTGCGTATACGAGAAGCGATCGCCTAGGAGTAAAAAGCGATATCGAAGAGCAGTTGCAACGTTTTCCCCGACTATCGGAGCGCCGAGAGCAGTTAGCGGGAACCCTAAGCGGTGGGGAACAGCAGATGCTTGCGATTGCCAGAGCTTTAATGAGTCGTCCCAAGTTATTGTTACTAGACGAACCCAGTTTAGGACTAGCGCCGCAGATAGTGCGAGAAATATTCAGTATTATCCGTAAATTAAATAAATCGGGAGTAACTATCCTGTTAGTGGAACAAAACGCCCATTTAGCCTTAGAAACTGCCAATCGCGGCTATGTTTTGGCAGCGGGACGCTTGACTATCGCGGGAAAAGCCGGGGATTTACTCAAGGATGAGCGAGTCAAACAAGCTTATTTGGGTTAATCGATGATGATGCGCCAACTATAGACAAAAGCCTATGGTAAAGGTAGGCCAAAAAATATTCACAAAATTTTACAAAGTCGCATAAAATGAACACATAACGAAATAGGTATTTTTTCTTACTGCCATGCTAACGGCTAACTTCCCCTGGCTCACTGCCATCATTTTGCTCCCCTTGCTTGCCTCTTTCCTGATCCCTGTAATCCCCGACAAAGAAGGAAAAACTGTTCGTTGGTTCGCGCTTGGAGTCGGACTAGCAGACTTTATATTAATGTGTTACGTCTTTTTACAAAAATATGATTTAAGCAACCCCAACTTACAATTAGTAGAAAAAATCGATTGGGTTCCCCAAATTGGTTTAAGTTGGGCGGTGTCAGTGGATGGTATCTCAGCACCGTTAGTTTTATTAGCAGGATTGGTGACAACCCTTTCTATCTTGGCCGCGTGGCAAGTGGACCGCAAACCCCGTTTATTCTACTTCCTGATGCTGTTGCTCTACGCCGCTCAGATTGGTGTTTTCGTCGCCCAAGATTTATTATTATTCTTCTTAATGTGGGAAATCGAGTTAATTCCCGTTTATCTACTCGTTTCCATCTGGGGTGGTCAAAAACGTCGTTATGCCGCCACTAAATTCCTACTCTACACCGCCGCCGCTTCTATCTTCATCCTCGTTGCCGGTCTAGCCATGGCCCTTTACGGTGGTGGCGCGATGACCTTTGATATGGCGGAATTAGGATTTAAAGATTATCCCCTCGCTTTAGAATTAGTCCTTTACGCTGGTTTATTAATCGCTTTCGGAGTCAAACTCGCCATCTTCCCCCTCCATACTTGGCTCCCCGATGCTCACGGTGAAGCTTCTGCACCTGTATCGATGATTCTCGCTGGTGTTCTCCTCAAAATGGGTGGTTACGGTTTAATCCGCCTTAATATGGGCCTTCTACCCGATGCACACATCTACTTTGCCCCGATTCTAGCGATTCTCGGTGTCGTTAATATTATCTACGGTGCTTTCGCTTCCTTCGGTCAACAAAACATGAAACGCCGTCTCGCTTATTCCTCGGTTTCACACATGGGATTCGTCCTTTTAGGGATTGCTTCCTTCACCGATGTGGGTATTAGCGGCGCTATGTTACAAATGCTCTCCCATGGTTTAATTGCCGCCGTCTTATTCTTCCTTGCTGGTGTCACCTATGACCGCACCCATACCTTAGCTTTAAACGAGATGGGTGGGATTGCTCAAGCGATGCCGAAAGTCTTCGCTCTCTTTACTGCTGGCGCCATGGCTTCCCTAGCGTTACCCGGAATGAGCGGTTTTGCCAGTGAAATTACTGTGTTTATCGGTGTCACTAGCAGTGACGTTTATAGCCAAACCTTCCGGGTTGTGACTGTCTTCCTCGCTTCCGTTGGTTTAATCCTCACCCCGATTTATCTACTCTCCATGCTCCGTCAAGTTTTCTACGGAGATGGTTCTTCCTGCGATATTACTAACATTACCCCCAACAAAAGTAACGAACAGGCAGTTTGTTTCGGTACTAGCTGTGTCCTTCCTGACGAATCAGAATATATTGACGCTAAACCCAGAGAAATCTTTATCGCTGTCTCTTTCCTCGCTTTGATTGTCGCTATCGGTTTTTATCCCCAACTAGCTACCCGTATCTACGATGTGAAAACGGTGGCAGTTAACTCGGAAGTGCGTCAAGCCTACAGAGAAATCGCCGCTACTCGTCAAAATATCTACGCTGAAACTAAACCCGACGTAAGCGCCAAGGTTGCCAGTATATTCCAATAAATTGGCAAGTCTAAAGTTCATAGCTTATCGGGAGTAGTAATTCTACTCCCGATTTTTTTTGGCGAGGAAAAAGATGCGAGCATTTATACTAAAATCTAAGATAGCTGGTTTAATATCGTCTCTGGGATCAAAACAAAAGCTTAGAATAGAGAAAATATGTGGACTTTTATTGATTTATTTGCCGGTATAGGAGGATTTAGAATCGCCCTAGAAAATCTCGGTTGTCAATGCGTTTTTTCTTCGGAAATCGATCCTCACTCCCAAAAGGTTTACTTGGCTAACTATGGTCATTTACCCGATAATCAAGACATCAGAAAATTAGAGGTAAAAACTGTCCCCGATCATGATATACTATGCGGCGGTTTTCCCTGTCAAGCCTTTAGTATCGCCGGCAGAAAACACGGTTTTGAAGATGCACGCGGAACCTTATTTTTTGAAGTTGCCCGGATATTACACGAAAAGAAACCGAAAGCTTTTATCTTAGAAAATGTCCAGGGTTTAGTCCATCATGATCGAGGTAAAACTTTAAAAACTATTTTAGATATACTAGAAAAGGATTTGCATTATTTTGTCCCTAGTCCCCAGATTTTAAATGCCAGATATTTTGGGGTTCCTCAAAACCGTCCCCGAATTTTTATCATCGGTTTTCGAGAAGATTTAAATATTTACCATTTTTCCTATCCCCAACCAACCCATCAAGAAACTTGTCTCAAAGATATCCTAGAAGAAAAGGAAGTCAGCGTTAAATATTATCTCTCTAATCAGTATTTAGAAACTTTGTTTAAACACAGGGCCAGACACCAAAATAAAGGTAATGGTTTTGGTTATGAGATTATTTCTCCCGATGGTATCGCTAATGCTATTGTGGTGGGAGGTATGGGAAAAGAAAGAAATTTAGTTATCGATCAAAGACTGACTAATTTTACTCCGGTTACTCGCATTAAGGGAGAGGTAAATAAATTATTCGTCCGCAGAATGACCCCCAGAGAATGGGCAAGATTACAGGGATTTCCCGATAGTTTTCAGATTGTTGTCAGCGATGTCCAAGCTTATAAACAGTTCGGCAATTCTGTGGCTATTCCCGTGGTAAAAGCGGTGGCAAAAGAGGTGATTAAGGTTTTAGATTTATCCAGAGATTCTCAAGAAAATATCGGGGTTAAAGACCTACAGGGGAGACAATTAGAGTTATTGTCAATCTGAGGAACAATAACAATTTTGTCTAGGGGTTTGGGTATATTAAGAATAGTTATTATTCGCTCAATACGATCGCTGTTTATGCTTGACTATAACTGGATTAACAGTAGACTTCTTGAATAATTAATTTTCGAGAGTTCAAAAATGGGAAAAATAGCCATGAGGTAACAATAAAAGAGCAGCAGAGGTGATGGTTTCTCGGTTGTGCTTGTTAAAGGTATCTTTCTTATACTACACTTGTAACACCAATAGGTTTAGTATTCGGGAGAAAAAATTATGCGGACAATCACACGCACCACCACTACCGATATGGAAGTCACCAGCATTCGTCTGGAAAGAGTCCTCAAAGACAAGCTGAAAGAGATTTCCGGCAATCAAGGTTATCAAGCGCTCATTCGCGATGTCCTATGGAATTTCGTTCAACAGAAATCAGGAGATTATCGACCGCAGTTTTGTGCTGGCGATATAAGGGCAGTATTTAACGCTACAGCTAGAAAAAATGAGATTTGCGCTCTTACAGGCAATTTAATCCCCGCTAATGCAACAATGTTGTTAGGTTTGACCATCCATGGCGATTTAGTCCCGTTGAGTATGGATAGTTATACCAATTTAAAATAAGTTTGACTAGGGTGGGGCAGAATCTAGTATAGTTAGTCCTCACCCAAGGGAAGTGGGAATTATAAATTATAAATTATGAATTATGAATTGAGAGGTGGGAATTATAAATTATAAATTATGAATTATGAATTGAGAGGTGGGAATTATAAATTATAAATTATGAATTATGACTTGAGAGGTGGGGAGTTTTTTGCTGTGAACAGTGAACTGATAACTGATAACTGATAACTGATAACTGATAACTGATAACCGATAACTGATAACTGATGACTGAAGCGATTTTACGAGTGGTTTTAATTAATCCGCAAATTCCGCCAAATACGGGGAATATTGCCCGTACCTGCGCCGCAACGAGGACAGAATTGCATTTAGTCGGTCCTTTGGGTTTTGAAATTAGCGATCGCTATCTGAAGCGGGCCGGCTTAGATTATTGGCCCTATGTAAAACTTATGTACCACTTGACAATCGATGACTTTTGTGTATATCAACAAAAGAGCGGCGGAAGGGCGATCGGGTTTACCGTGCGCGGCAGCAGTAGTTATCTGGAATACAGCTATCAAAGCGGAGATTGGCTACTTTTTGGCAGTGAAACCGACGGTATTCCAGCAGATTTATTAAATCAATGTGATGACACGGTTTATATTCCCATGGCAGAACCGGGGGTGAGAAGTTTAAATCTTTCCGTTAGTGTGGCCATCGGATTATTCGAGGCTAGACGACAATTGGGATTTATTCGTTAGCGGGACATTTGGCTATATAAACAGAGCAAATAAACTGAATTGATCATAAAATTGCAAAATTGCTTTTATTTAGCTCATTTTTGCTTATATCACGAAAAATTGTGATCGCCGTCAATTTTGTCCGTAATAACAGCAGTAAATTATGTGGATTATCCTAGCGCAAATTAATTGTTGCTCCTTTCTAATCCCATAATTTATTGAAAATAAAAAGGCAAGATGAGGCTTATGAATATCTTCGACCTTTCTTCTAATACTTTTCGCAATTTACAGCTTTTTAATCGGCAAAAATCCACCTCTGGCTTAACTCAAGTCGAGATGTTAGTTACCCTAATTTTATTAGGAATTCTCTTAACCATTGCCCTTTCTGTTTATCATCGTTTCATGGCTTGGATTCGCTTAAATATCGCCACCTTTGAAATATCCCAACAATGGAAAAATACCCGTTATCAAGCCACAGGAGGAGGTTCTCACCCTATATCTTTGTGCATGGCCGCAAGTGAAACCGAACAGATTAAAGTGGCAAAAGTGGAAGGGAACGAATGTGAAAATGTCACCGATTGGACTCCCATCACTCGCGGCGTTAGCATCGATACTAATAATTCTACCCTACGCCTAGTTAACGGACCTGTGGGTAATCAAGGGACAATTTATCGCGCTAGTTGGGGCGACACAAGAGAGGGGTTAGGGGGTTCTTGGGGACAGTTAGGCAGAATTACTTTAGTGGCTGCCGGTACACCCGACAAACGCTGTTTATTTTTATTTCGTGTTGATGGTAGTTGGGATATTCGCCAAGATAATAGATGTGTGCCTTAAACCGTAAAAAGTTATCGATATGATATCGAAAGAGTCACGCTCAAAAATCTAGAATCCCGACTGATAGCCTTTCTGCGGGGAAACTTAAACGGTTTTCAGTCCGTCTGGGAGTACACTAGAAAATACTCACTTATTCGATCCGTTCATGATTATTTCCGTCGTAGCACTGAAGGGAGGGGTCGGGAAAACCACCACATCGATTCATTTGGCCGCCTATTTTCAAGAAAAAGCGCCCACCTTATTGATTGATGCGGATAAAAATCGTTCGGCTCTCCATTGGTCCCGGGAAGAAACCCTTCCTTTTATGGTAGCGTCCCAAGCTGGAGCGACGGGACTGGTGAAACAATACACTCATATTATCGTCGATACCCAGGCCCGGCCGGAACCGGACGAGTTAAAAGATTTAGCTCAGGGCAGCGATTTATTAATCCTACCCACCACTCCCAATCATCTCGATATCGATGTCACGATTAAAGCGGTAGAATTGCTGTCCACGATGACCGATAATTATCGAGTTCTTTTAACCCAAGTGGATTCACGGACAAAAACAGGACGAGAAGCGCGGAAAGCTCTAGAAGAAGCAAAATTACCCGTATTTAAGCGAGAAATTCCCCGTTTAGTTGCTTTTGAACGAGCGGCCGAAAAGGGAGTCATCGTCAAAGATTATCCCGACCCCCGGTCGAATTTTGGCTGGCTTTGTTACCAAGCGGTCGGTAAAGAAATTTTTGCCCTAATGACATAAATTGTTAAAAAAGTTAACATTAATATTTATGTCATTTTTCCCCGAAAAGATACTTAATCTGCATGGGGACTTTTTGTAATCTTCCGTTAAGCGTTCACTCCTAAATCCGTAAAGTCTGAGACAATCAAAAAAGTCTGACTGTAGGAGAACCCTCTATGAAATTGGCCTATTGGATGTATGCGGGTCCCGCTCATATTGGCACTTTAAGGATCGCCAGTTCCTTTAAAAATGTTCATGCTATCATGCACGCTCCTCTGGGAGACGATTATTTTAACGTCATGCGCTCGATGTTGGAAAGGGAGCGTAATTTTACCCCCGTCACTGCTAGTATTGTCGATCGTAATGTTTTAGCCCGGGGTTCCCAAGAAAAAGTCGTCGATAATATTGTTCGCAAAGATCGCGAAGAAAGTCCCGATTTAATCGTTTTAACCCCCACCTGCACCTCCAGCATTCTCCAAGAGGATTTACAAAACTTTGTCGAAAGAGCGCGACAGGATGCCGAGGGGGATGTGCTGCTGGCCGATGTCAACCACTATCGCTATAATGAGCTACAAGCGGCCGATAAAACCCTCTATCAAATTATCAAATATTATCTCGATAAAGCCCAAAGAAAAGGGGAAATTATCTCCCAGAAAACCCCTAAACCTTCGGTTAATATTATCGGTATTACCACCCTCGGTTTCCATAACCAACATGATCGCACGGAATTAAAGCGGTTAATGGCAGATTTGGACATTGAAGTTAACGAAATTATTCCCGAAGCTGCCTCGGTGGAAAACTTAAAAAATCTGCCCCGCGCTTGGTTTAATCTGGTTCCCTATCGAGAAGTGGGATTAATGACAGCCAAATATCTCGAAAGCGAATTCGCTATGCCCTACGTTGATATTACCCCCATGGGAGTGGTGGAAACAGCCCGCTGTATTCGCAAAATTCAAGAGGTAATTAATGGCCAGGGTGCGGCAGTAGATTACGAAGATTTTATCAATGAACAAACTCTGCATATCTCCCAAGCTGCTTGGTTTTCTCGTTCCATTGACTGTCAAAATTTAACTGGCAAAAAAGCGGTGGTTTTTGGTGATAATACCCACGCAGCCGCTATGACAAAAATTCTCGCCAGGGAGATGGGAATTCATGTGGTTTTAGCGGGTACTTATTGTAAGTATGATGCGGATTGGTTCCTGGAACAAGTGAGTGAATATTGCGATGAAGTGTTAATTAGTGATGATAATGGGGCGATAGGGGATGCTATTGCTCGATTAGAACCAGCGGCGATATTTGGTACTCAAATGGAACGTCATGTGGGCAAACGTTTAGATATTCCCTGTGGAGTAATTGCCGCACCTATTCATATCCAAAATTTCCCCCTCGGTTATAAACCTTTCTTAGGTTACGAAGGCACTAATCAGATCGCTGATTTGGTCTATAATTCCTTTACTTTGGGTATGGAAGATCACCTATTAGAGATATTCGGTGGTCATGATACAAAAGAGGTAATTACTAAGGGTATTTCGGCAGATTCTGACCTAAATTGGAATAAGGAAGCTACGGTAGAATTGCAGAAAATACCTGGTTTTGTGCGCGGGAAAGTCAAACGAAATACCGAAAAATTTGCCCGGGAGCGAGGTATTGGTGAAATAACTTTAGAGGTAATGTATGCGGCTAAAGAATCTGTAGGAGCTTAATTATTTTTGGGGCTGAAAGTTAACAGCATTCAGCCCTTTTTTTAGTTATTTGCTTAATCCCTGAAGTATTCTTTCCTCTACTCCTTTCCCCTGAATTAACACTCCAAATCCTCCTAAACCGGTGGGATTGATTAATTGATGTAGGGAATCTCGACGCTGAAATATAGTTGATATATCGATTTTTCCTTGAGAAAGTTCATTTAATCTATCTCCTAATCCCAAAGCCATTAAAAATAATCCTTGCTGAGTAAAACCGAGATTTTTTAAGCCTAATTTATCCCCTTGACGTTGTAAAGCAGTAAAATCCACATGAGTGGTAATATCTTGTTCTCCCACCCACAAATAAGGATGATCATGACGCTGATGTTGTCGATAACATTGTAGGGTTCCTTGACTTCTTTGGGGATGATAATATTTTTCGGCAGTGTAACCGTAATCTATGGTTAAGATATAACCTCGATCGAGTTTCCGATTAACCGTTTCTAACCAGTCTAAAGCTAATAAGTTTACCTCAGTTTGATAACCCTCCTGATAAAGTGGTGAAGGAATATTTATCCCCACTAAATCAAAATAATCTTTGATTCTGTCAGTAGATAAATCTGCGATAATCTCCTGAAAAGGTTCCCCCAATCCTAGATAAATTTCTCGCAATTCTCCCGACTCGATCACAACTCGATGGACAGGAAAAGCATCGATTAACTCATTACTAAACACACAACCCACAAGGGAATTATCGGCTAAATCTGGCCAACTTCGCCAAGATACTGGGGAATATCCCGCTAAAGTTGCCCGTTGTCTTTCCCTGAGTTTCTGAGATTGTTCGACAATTATATAACTGAGATTTTGATAAAAATCAGCATAGCTATCACTTAAATAATCAAGGATATCCTTCGCTAAAATTCCCGAACCTGCTCCCACTTCCACTAAAGTAAATCCTCGCGAATTGCCCAAAAATTCCGCCATCTCGACAAATTGCTCTGCCAACAATTCACCAAAATCTGCCCCTAGGGACGAGGAAGTAAAAAAATCTCCTTTTGAGCCAATTTTTACTTTTCCAGAGGTGTAATAGCCATAATCGGGGTGATAGAGAGCTAAATCCATCCAGCGCTCGAAGCTAATTCGACCCGCTACTGATTGTTTAATTTCCTCTAGGATGATTGCTTCTAAATTCATCTTGATCAGGGAATTATGAATTATGAATTATGAATTATGAAATGGGGTTCTTCGTTACTTAGTATGGTTCGATAGGGTGGCATAAATGGACTAAATCCTTATCTGGCAAGAGATTTCATTGATTAGTTCGCTCTAGATCGAAAACAATTAACAAAAATCGCCAAATGTCTTTCTCTATAAGAGTTTCATTCCTTATAATCCTGTACGTTGCATAAGACAAACCGAAGAACCTGAAATGGGAAGTGGGAATTAGGAATTATGAAATGGGAAGTGGGAATTAGGAAGTGGGAATTAGGAATTAGGAATTAGGAAGGGTGCATCTAACATTTGCAAAAATACCGACAATCAGCAATTATCAGTGACTCTTAAATTATTACAGACGTATCAGCAGCTGCGTGTAAGCATCCCACCGAAAAACTAATGCGCGGGGGTTTGGGGGCGGCGCCACGCCCCCAACGGGGGGTT
>NZ_JADBTB010000129.1:0-13782 GCF_020246405.1 Microcystis sp. M083S1 | reverse complement strand
TTTTGAGAGAATCGTCGTTCAAAACCTTGCGTCTTCATCGGCCCGCGTTCTGTAGGGGCGAAGCATTCGGGCAATAACCTATCGGTGAAACCGTAGATTTTCTATCCGAATGCTTCGCCCGTACTTTTTCAGCAGACCCTAAATAGGGTTTGCTGAAAAAGTTTTTCCTGGGGGCAGGGTGTGGGGTGTGGGGTGTGGGGTTTTACCAGTTTTGAGGTGGCCAATTACCTAATTTTCAGGGAAAAAGTGCCTAAATTTACCCCCGATCACTCCCAGATCCAGTACTTTTTGATTGACAAAAGGTCTAAAAGTCTTACCCAACAAGGTTTTTAGATTTATTCAGCAGACCCTATTTAGGGGTTGCTGGCTTATCCACCTTGACATCAGGGCCGTAGAGATTTGTACTCAATTACTATCCTATCGCTAAATTCCGGGCTCTTCTCGACTTTGTGTGATAAGTTTAAATTATATAGGATCGATCGATCTTTGTGTCCTTTGTGTCTTTGTGGTTCGTTCCACCCCCTCGCTAGGAGAAATGTATCTTAGAATACATTTTACCCACCAAACCTAGGAGAGCCAATTCCGGGAAGAAATCAAAATCCCCCTCAATCCTTAACAAATTCCTAATCATCTCGTTTGGCCCCATGATCAGCCGCCCCGAGGTATAATTCCCCTACTTTCGGGTTATTGAGTAAATCTTGACCCGATCCCTGAAAACGATCTTGACCACTTTCTAAAACATAACCTCGATCGGACATCATTAGGGCTTTTTTGGCATTCTGTTCCACTAAAATAATTGCAGTTCCCGTCTGATTAATCGCTTTTATCTGTTCAAAAACGCTGGTTACTAAGATAGGAGATAAAGCTGCCGAAGGTTCATCGAGAATTAATAAATCCGGTTGCAACATCAGCGCTCGTCCCATGGCTAACATCTGTCTTTCTCCTCCAGATAAAGTGCCAGCTTTCTGACGACGGCGCTCGAGCAAACGGGGAAACATGGCATAAATGCGCTCTTTTAAAGATTTTATATTTCCTTTGCTCGTAAAAGCTCCCATTTCCAGATTTTCCTCAATGCTCAGGGATGGAAAAACATTAGCGATTTGGGGAACATAACCCATTCCGAGGGTAACGATTTGATTGGATTTCCAACCGGCGATATTTTTTCCCTTAAAAGTGATAGTTCCAGCACTGGGTTTTAATAAACCAAAAATTGCCTTAGCAAGGGTAGATTTTCCCGCACCATTGGGACCGATAACCGTGACTAATTCCCCCGGTGCAATGCGAAAGTTAACCCCTTGCAATATGTATAAATCCTGCACATAACCAGCATAAACTTGTTCAACTTCTAAAAGGTAATCCATGGTAAGGTAAAAAGGAGATAGCAGACAGTAATATGAATTATGAATTATGAATTGGGAAGTGGGAAGCATTTTCAGTAAGCAGTAAACTGAAAACTCACAACTGATAACTAATAACTGATAACTGATAACTGATAAATTAGGGAGTTTTTTGTAAATCGGGACGTTCTTCTGGCAGAATTGCACCTTCGACGGGACATACTTGTAAACAGATACCACAGTCGATACAAGTGGCAAAATCAATCCAATACCAATCGGTTCCTTTAACATTTTTACCCGGTCCTGGATGGATACAAGCAACAGGACAAGCGGAAACGCAATCAGCAACCCCTTCACAAATTCCAGTGACGATCGAATGTGGCACAGTGTTTTCTCCTCTAATTCTTAACATTACTTTACCACTTTTCGGCACTGCTGTGCCAGGATCGGATCGTTGTTAGGAAACTTGGCCTTAATTTTCTAAAATATTGGGAGTTTTTTCTTGATCTTAGCAAGAAGTAAAATAGAAGTTTTCGCTAGGGTTTTTACTATTCCCTTACGAGAGGACAAATAGTTGATTTCTTCCCGTAATTCCTGATTATTTTTCTGGAGATAATTATGATGATTTTCTAATTCTTTTAAGGATATTTCCATCCCTTGCATAGTACGATAATCTTGCTGTTGTTTCAGATACATTATCTGTTGTGCTTCCTGTAACTTTCTTAACTCTAACCAGACTTGATTCTGACTTGATTCCTTACTTTCCCTGAGCGCATACTGGAAAAAATTATTGATTTCTTCAGCGATTTTTTGATTAACTTCAAAAAGCTCGATAATATTAATCTTTTCGGGGGTAATTTTGGGGTATAACTTTCTTAAATCTTGGGCAATATCAGAGGAAAAAGCGATGATTCTAGAAGCGGATAAAATTGCATAGTGTTTTTCTAAATCTACTGGTAAATTACCATTTTCTTCTGGGGATTCAGAAGCAAGCAAAAGTAGAGAAGGAGTGGTTAAGGGACTGGTATAAAAAGTGGAAATAAATAAATTAGCCTGTAGGTGATCGCAAATAGCTTGGATTTTTCTGGCATCCTTTCCCGTACAATTATAATCGTAGGATTCCGCAGGCCAATATTTAAATTCTTCCCATCTTGGTGCGCTGTTATTTCTATCTAAAATAACAATCTGTTGACTCAATTCTAATTGACTCCAATGCTCTAGAATTGAAGACCAAACCCTGGCTAATTTTCCTTGATTGATTTGAAAAATCACGCCATCAATAACAATAATAGGGCATCTTTTCTGGGAGATAGCTTGAATTATTTGTAATTTTTCTCGCTCCTCTTCCTGTAAAATTATGCCTAAATCTTCCATCTTAACTGGATTGGATTTAATTTCTAGATCCTTAATGTCTGGGTGGGGAATTTTATAGATTTTACACACTTGATAATGTTCCTCTAATGCTTGACCATTACTGCCATGTTCTAAGCCTTGGAGATTTAAATAATATAACCCTAAAATCTCAGGAATCAAAGCCATTTTTTCACCTTTACTGCCGATTCTTAACCAAAATTCATAATCACCAGCACAATGAAAATTTTCCTGAAAATAACCATATTTATCGTGCAGCATTTTTCGCCACATTGGTTGAGAACCCACACAACAACCTTGACGCATCTGTTCATAGGAGTAATTTGGCCAATTCCAATGTTTTAAAGCTGGGGTGGTGGCAAAAGTATCATTTTTGAGGGTGGTAATTAATTGATCTGCATAAACTAAACTAATCTCTCTATTGTTATCTAGATAATTAGCCATAATTTCCAGAGCATTGAAACAGTGACGATCATCAGTATTACCATTGGTCAGATAAAGACCCCTAGCTAGTTTAATAGTGCGATTCCAAGCGCAGTACAGGGTTTCTCGTTCTTGAGTTCTCTGGTAAATAATATTAGGATAATTTTCTTGAAACTCTTGGATAATCTCCCCTTCATTCTCCGGAGAAGCACTATCGATAATAATAATTTCTACTTCTCCCTTTTGATAAAGAGTTTGAGTAACTAAATCCTCTAGACAACCCCGGATAAACTCTGCTGATTTATAGGTAGAAACAATCACAGAAACTTTGATCCTCTGCACGGGTATAGAGTTATTATAACTAGGATTCATTGGCTTATCTTGTCGCAATTCAAGACAGGGAAATTTTTTGATAATTCTGGAAAAGAAGATTTTAAGACTCTATATTCGATCGGGAGAATTGTCAAGATGTTATCGACTCTTATTGGGATACCAGTTTATTTATCTTTTGCTTGTTACTTGACATACTAAAAAACTATAATAGGAAGGCTGTGGAAAATGAGCAACAATGACCGTATCTTCCTCCCTAGACTGGCTAACCCGTGGAACCAGTGACCTATTCCCCCATCAACCCGACTCCCAAGATCCTAGGGAAAATTTAACCCAACTACTGCAAACCGCCGATCGCCCTTTAAGAATTAAACTAGGTATTGACCCCACCGGCAGCGATATTCACCTAGGTCATAGTATTCCTTTTCGGAAACTGCGGGCCTTCCAGGATGCTGGTCATATAGCAGTGGTAATTATTGGCGATTTTACCGCTAGAATCGGCGATCCGACGGGAAAATCGGAAGTTAGAAAACAATTGACCAGCGAAGAAGTGAGAGCCAATGCCGAGAATTATCTGGCACAATTACGCCCAATTTTAGATTTTAACACCCCTAATCGCCTAGAAATTCGCTATAACTCGGAATGGTTGGGGAAATTAGACCTATCGCAAATTCTCGAACTCCTCTCCACCATGACCGTCGGGCAAATGTTGGCAAAAGAAGGCTTTTCCGAACGCTACGACAAGGAAAACCCGATTTTTCTCCATGAATTTCTCTATCCCTTAATGCAGGGTTATGATTCCGTAGCTGTCGAGGCCGATGTGGAATTGGGAGGAACCGATCAAAAATTTAATATTGCCGTCGGTCGTGATTTACAGAAATATTTCGGCAAAAAACCGCAATTCGGGCTACTTTTACCGATTTTAATCGGAACCGATGGCAGTCAAAAAATGTCCAAATCCCTGAATAATTATGTGGGATTGCGGGAATCGGCCCTGTCCATGTACTCGAAACTGGAAAAAACCCCCGACGTTTTGTTAAAAGATTATTACGAACTATTGACAAACTTGCCCTTAGATGCTATGCCAAGCAATCCGCGAGAGGCACAAAAACAACTGGCGATCGAGGTAGTTGCCCAGTTTCACGGAGAAGAGGAGGCATTAAAAGCACAAAAAACGGCGCAAGATATAGTTCTACAGGGAAATACGGCAGCTGCGGCTTCTGTACCCGAATTTTCCCTCGCGGCGGTCACTTTTCCCCTGAAATTATTCTATCTTCTCTCGGCCACCGGCTTATGTAAAAGTAGCGGCGAGGGGAGAAGACAGATTCAGGGGGGTGGAGTCAGAATCGATAGTGAGAAAATCACCGATGTGGACAAAAGTTTTGAGACAGCCGAAGCTTTAGCCGGAAAAGTCCTACAGGTGGGCAAAAATAAATTTATTCGCTTTGTAGCTTAAATAAGCGAAAAAGTCCCTATTCTCCGGCTTTTTCCACGATTTCTACTTCAAAATCTCGAAAATGGGCTTTAAACTTTTTACTGAACTCGACGAGGACAGGTAGATTGGCGCTAACCGGTCTGCCACGCCATTCGGTGACAAACGCTTTCACCTGTCCCTCTAGTCCTTTCACGTCAAAAGGCTCTGATTTGTGTTCAGGATGGTGATAAACCACCACGGAATCAATTATACGAACTCGATCGCCAACTTTCATAAACTCTCTAGCGAAGACAAACGCCTATTGTATCTTTGAAAACAATCTTATCATTGTACGCGATATCAGTAAACAGTGATCAGCTTCTGAAGGCAAGAGGCAACAGGCAAGAGGCAAAAGACACAAGCA
Source organism: Microcystis sp. M083S1 (assembly GCF_020246405.1). NCBI lineage: Bacteria > Bacillati > Cyanobacteriota > Cyanophyceae > Chroococcales > Microcystaceae > Microcystis > Microcystis sp. M083S1. The sequence goes on along the minus strand of NZ_JADBTB010000129.1, from coordinate 8,483 downwards.
AATAAGGTCATTAAACCTAAATAAAGCTTTAGGGAATAGAGGGGTGACAACATATACAATGATTGGGGTTTATAGTCAAGCAACCCTAAGCCTATGCCACGCCGTGATGACTTACAGAAAATCCTAATCTTGGGCGCTGGCCCGATTGTCATCGGACAAGCCTGTGAATTCGACTATTCGGGAACTCAAGCCTGTAAAGCCCTACGAGAAGAAGGTTATGAGGTAATTTTAGTCAATTCTAACCCCGCCTCGATCATGACCGATCCAGAAATGGCCGATCGCACCTACATTGAACCAATTCTGCCAGAAATTGTCGAGAAAATTATCGCCAAAGAACGCCCTGATGCGATTCTACCGACTATGGGCGGTCAAACTGCCCTCAATACCGCCGTAGCTTTGGCCAAAAGCGGCGTTTTAGAAAAATATAACGTGGAACTGATCGGGGCAAAACTCCCCGCTATTGAAAAAGCCGAAGATAGGGAACTATTCAAAAAAGCAATGGAGAAAATCGGTGTTCCCGTCTGTCCTTCGGGGATTGCCAACAATTTAGAAGAAGCAAAAGCGATCGGTCATCAGATCGGTTCCTATCCTCTCATTATCCGGCCGGCCTTCACTTTAGGGGGAACGGGGGGCGGTATTGCCTATAACCAAGAAGAATTTGAACCGATGGCCCAGTATGGGCTAGATTGTTCGCCTACATCGCAAATTCTCGTCGAAAAATCTCTAATTGGCTGGAAAGAATACGAATTAGAGGTAATGCGCGATCTAGCCGATAACGTGGTGATCATCTGTTCGATCGAAAACTTTGACCCGATGGGGGTCCATACCGGCGACTCGATTACGGTTGCGCCCGCCCAAACCCTAACCGATAAAGAATACCAACGCCTCCGGGACTATTCTAAGGCAATTATTCGGGAAATTGGCGTAGAAACCGGCGGATCGAACATCCAATTCTCCGTTAATCCCACTAACGGCGACGTAATCGTGATCGAGATGAATCCCCGGGTATCCCGTTCTTCGGCCCTGGCATCAAAAGCCACGGGATTCCCGATCGCTAAATTTGCCGCTAAACTAGCAGTAGGCTACACTTTAGACGAAATTCCCAACGATATCACCAAAAAAACCCCGGCTTCCTTTGAACCGACTATCGATTACGTCGTCACCAAAATTCCTCGCTTTGCCTTCGAGAAATTCCCCGGCTCCCAACCGATTCTAACCACCCAGATGAAATCCGTCGGGGAAGCCATGGCTATCGGTCGAACTTTCCAAGAATCCTTTCAAAAAGCACTTCGCTCCCTAGAAACGGGCCGTTTTGGCTTTGGTTGCGATAAAGTCGAAACTCTCCCCCCCCTCTCGGAAGTCCGGGCCAGTTTGCGGACACCTAACCCCGAACGAGTTTATAGTATCTATCATGCTTTTAAATTGGGCATGAATGGGGAGGAAATCCACGAACTAACCGGAATTGATCCCTGGTTCCTCGATAAATTGGCTGATTTGATGGAAACCGAGAAGTTTCTCAAACGAACTCCCCTGAAAAGTCTCAGCCAAGAGGACCTATTCGCCATTAAACAACAGGGTTTTAGCGATCGCCAAATCGCCTTCGCCACCAACAGCAGCGAGGACGAAGTGAGAAGTTATCGCAAGGGTTTAGGTATTGTTCCCGTTTATAAAATGGTGGACACCTGCGCGGCGGAATTTGAGGCCCTAACACCCTACTATTATTCCACCTACGAACGGGTAGAATCGGAAGTCTTACCCTCCGATAAACGCAAAGTGATGATCCTTGGTGGTGGTCCCAATCGCATCGGTCAGGGGATAGAATTTGACTACTGTTGTTGTCATGCCGCTTTTTCCCTCAGTAACGCCGGTTTTGAGACGATTATGGTCAACTCTAATCCAGAAACCGTCTCCACCGATTACGATACCAGCGATCGCCTTTACTTTGAACCCCTGACCAAAGAGGATGTCTTAAATATCATCGAAGCGGAACAACCAGAGGGTTTAATTATTCAATTCGGTGGGCAAACTCCCTTAAAACTGGCGGTTCCCCTGCAAAAATATTTAGAATCGCCTAATTGTCCCGTAAATACCAAAATTTGGGGAACTTCACCCGATTCGATCGATGCTGCCGAAGACCGGGAACGTTTTGAAAAAATCCTCCGACAATTAGATATACGGCAACCCCCCAACGGTATTGCTCGCAGTTTCCAAGAATCCCAAGCAGTGGCTAAACGCATCGGTTATCCTGTGGTAGTACGTCCATCCTACGTTTTAGGCGGTCGGGCGATGGAAATCGTCTATTCCGATAGCGAATTGGAACGCTATATGAAGTATGCGGTACAGATAGAACCGGATCACCCGATTTTAATCGATAAATTCCTCGAAAATGCCATCGAAGTGGATGTGGATGCCCTGTCAGATGCCACGGGAACAGTAGTTATCGGGGGATTAATGGAACATATCGAACAAGCGGGCGTACATTCGGGCGATTCTGCCTGTTCTATCCCCCATACGTCCCTGAGCGCCCCGGTTTTAACCACAATTCGACAATGGACGGTGGAACTAGCGAAAGCTTTAAAAGTAATCGGTTTGATGAATATCCAGTATGCGGTACAGGGGGAGACAGTTTATATCTTAGAAGCGAATCCCCGGGCTAGTCGTACTGTTCCCTACGTTTCCAAAGCAACGGGAGTTCCTTTAGCAAAAGTTGCCTCCCTCGTCATGTCGGGCAAAACCCTAGCAGAATTGGGGATCATCAGCGAAGCAATTCCCCGTCATATTGCCGTAAAAGAAGCGGTTTTACCCTTCCAGAAGTTCCCCGGCGCCGATACTCTCCTGGGGCCAGAAATGCGTTCTACAGGGGAAGTAATGGGGATTGACAGCGATTTTGGCAAAGCTTTCGCTAAAGCGGAAATGGCCGCCGGCGTGATTTTAGCCACCAGTGGGACGGTTTTTGTCTCGATGAACAATCGCGATAAAACCCCCATGGTCCCCGTGGTTAAGGATCTGCAATCCCTCGGTTTTCGCGTCGTCGCCACTTCGGGAACTCGTGAAGTTTTGTTAGAAAACGGTTGCGAAAATATCGATTTAGTGCTAAAGATTCACGAAGGCCGCCCCCACGTTATCGATTGGATCAAAAATGACTGGATTCAGTTTATTGTCAATACTCCCAGTGGTGAAGAATCCCAAAATGATGGCCGACAAATTCGCCGCACTGCCCTCGATTATAAGTTACCAATTATCACCACTATCGCCGGGGCAAAAGCGACAGTAGCGGCCTTAAAATCCCTGCAATCCCAACCTTTAGAGGTGAAAGCTTTACAGGATTATCTCGCCTAATTTCAGTTATCAGTTATCAGTTATCAGTTATCAGTTATCAGTAGTCAGTTATCAGTAGTCAGTTATCAGTTATCAGTTATCAGTTATCAGTAGTCAGGAGACAGGAGATTATTTTTATTTATTCTCCCCACACCCCACTCCCTGCTCCCCAATTCATAATTCATAATTCATAATTCCCCCACACCCCACACCCCATCTCCCCACTACCCCACTACCCCATCACCCCACTTCCCAATTCATAATTCATAATTCATAATTCCTATGACCGATACTCTAAACGATTATAAAAACCTAATTAGTGAACTGATTAACCGTTATAAAAACCGCGTCGATTTCCTGACAATTCGTCTGGAAGAAGCGCGGGGGACAAATATTCTACTACGTTCCGAACGAGTGGAAACCCTCAGCGAAGGTATTGCTATCGGTGGTCAGGTACGCGCTTGTTATAAAGGAGGTTGGGGATTTGCCAGCTTTAATCAATTATCCAGTTTACAGGAACGATTAGAAGATGCGATCGCTGCTGCCCGTTTAATTGGGGAAGAAGAAACCCTGATTGCTCCAGTAGAACCTGTAATTATCTCCTGTGAATTGCCTTTAACGGGAACAGATCCCCGTTTAGTACCATTAGCCGATAAAAAAGCCCTCTGCGATCGCTATAATAACCTATTGCGTCAACACCATCCCAGTATTGCCACCACTTCCGTCCGTTACAGCGATAGCAGTCAACATATTCTTTTAGGCACTTCTGACGGGACTTTAATCGAACAAAAATGGTCAGACGTAGAAATGCGTTTTTCGGCCACCGCTAGGGATGGGGACAGCGTACAAACAGGCCGGGAAACCACAGGATCCCGAAAAGCTTTCGAGGATCTGGTCAATTTAGAAGAACAGGTGCAAGGGTCGGCTAAACGGGCCCTACAAGCCCTAGTTTTGCCCCCTGTCAAGGGCGATACCTACACCGTCGTCATCGATCCCATTTTAACCGGTTTGTTCGTCCATGAGGCTTTTGGCCACCTTTCCGAGGCAGATATGTTATACGAAAATCCCGACCTTTTGGAAGTGATGAGTATGGGCAAACGTTTCGGACCGGATAACCTGCAAATCTTTGACGGGGCCTATCCGGAAGGTCATCGGGGCAGTTATTTTTATGACGATGAGGGAACCCCCGCAACGACGACTCAGTTAATTAAAGATGGGGTTTTGGTGGGAAGACTGCATTCGCGGGAAACGGCGGGCAAATTAGGCGAAAAACCGACCGGTAACGCCCGTTGTCTCAATTATCATTATCCGCCCATTGTCCGCATGACCAACACTTGGATTGAACGGGGAACCACTGCCGTTAAAGAGTTATTTTCGGGGATAAAAACGGGAGTTTATGCCCAAAATTGGCAGGGAGGCATGACTAACGGCGAAATGTTCACTTTTAGCGCCGGGGAAGCTTGGATGATTCGCGACGGAGAAATTGCTGAACCGGTTAAGGATGTGACTCTCTCCGGTAATGTCTTTAAAACCCTAGCCAATATTGAGGCAATTGGGGATGATTTCTACTGGGATGAGTCGGGAGGCTGCGGAAAAGGGGGTCAAAGTGGTTTACCCGTCGGCTGCGGTGGCCCCAGTCTCCGTATCCGCGATGTGGTGGTGGGGGGAGAAGCAGATATTTAGTGAACAGTCAACAGTAAACAGTAAACAGCTTCTGAGGGCAAGAGGCTCCAAGAAAGAATCTGGCAATTCTCCTACCTAAAAAGAAGGTTAGAAACTAAGTACATCAAAACCTTTAGCTTAACAAATTAGGGGGGGCATCTCAATTTTTGGGCGCACGCGGTGCGCCCCTACCATTGGCGCAATAATATTATTGTAGGGGCGAATTGCATTCGCCCTGAGAGCCGAAATCTATCTCATTTTCTCATCACTGTCTTCAATTTCTTGCTCATCTTGATTGATTTCTTCTTTAAATCCCCGTAAAGTTTTCCCCAAAGCTGCCCCAAATTCGGGTATTTTTTTCGGCCCAAATATCAGGAGAACAACTACAGCAATAATTACTATTTCTGGCCAACCTAATCCAAACATAATCTTGAAAGTAAAAAGTAAAAAAAGAGAAAGGAGTCAGAATTCAGGAGTCAGGAGTCGGAAACTTAACGGTGATAACTGATAACTGATAACTGACTCTATGCTGCCACTTCAGCGCGTTTATAAGCTTCGTCGAGGACTTCTGAGAGAGTTGGATGGGTGTGGATGCGGAAAGCGAGTTCATGGACAGATTTACGTTCAGCGATCGCATTGGCCGCTTCTTGAATTAAATCCGATGCGTGGATACCGATAATATGAACACCGAGTAATTCCCCCGTATCCTGACGATAAACGACTTTAGCGATGCCTTCCGTTTCTCCTTCCGCTAAAGCCTTAGAATTTCCCTTAAAATAGGTCTTGACAGAAGCCACCTTATACCCTTCTTCCTGTGCCAAAGCTTCTGCTTGCGGTTCCGTTAAACCCACATAACTAATTTCGGGGTGGGTAAAAGCGGCGGCGGGAATACTGCGATAATCGATGGTTTTTGGGCGATTACAGATATTTTCAATGGCTATTACCCCTTGACCCGAAGCAGCGTGAGCTAACATCATTTTACCCGTAGCATCGCCCACAGCCCAGAGATGGGGAATCGGTTCACCGGACTGAATTACCTGCATTTTGTCATTAACGGCAATAAAACCGCGTTTATCCAGTTCTACCCCGACAAATTCCAATCCGAGATTCTTGGTCGCGGGGATTCTTCCTGTAGCGACTAAACAAGCATCTACTTCTAAAATTTCGATCGCTTCTTTGCTTTTTGCGTCCACCAGTTCAATGGCCACGGGATTCCCCGGTTTAATACTTTTTGCCAAAACTCCCACATAAGTCTCGATGTCTCTAGGTTTAATCAGAACTCTTTCGGCGATTTTCGAGATTTCTGGGTCAAATCCAGGCATGAGACTATCTAAAGCTTCGATCATCGTCACTTCACAACCCAAAGCGGTGTATATATCCGAAAATTCCAGACCGATATAACCACTGCCGATAATTGCAATCCACTTGGGTAAAGTTTCTAATCTAACGGCCTCATCACTGGTAAAAACCGTTTTATGATCGATCTCGATCCCCGGTGGGACAAAGGGAACCGACCCCGGACAGAGCATAATATCCTTAGCGGTGTAGATTTTTTCGCCACTATCCCCGATGACGCTAACTTTTTGCGGGCCGGCGATTTTTCCCCAACCGTGGATAGTATCAACCTTGAGACGTTTAAGACTATTAGTGAGATCGCCTCTAATTTTACTGACAAGGTTGTTAGCATGATTAGCAATTGTTGGACGGTCAAAATTAACGCCACCGATGGCAATACCTAAACTTTTCAGATGGTCACTATCGGCCAATTCGCGCACTCGTCCCGAGGCTGCCAGCAAAGCTTTAGAAGGAATACAACCGCGATTGACACAGGTTCCTCCCATATCTTTGGCTTCAATAATAGCGGTTTTTAGCCCACATTTGACCGCGTGTAGGGCTGCTCCGTGGCCACCAACTCCAGCACCGATAATAATTAAATCGTAGTCGAATTCACTCATAGTCTCTCTGACTCTCAAAGTTAGCATTATCCCATTTTACGATCCACTGCGATCAAGCTGTGCTATCCCGGGCAAAAACTGGAGCCAGTTTTTAGCCATCAGGCTCTTGTGCATTGAAACTGGCTATTGGCAATTTTAGGACAAGACGTTACTAGACCTCTGGTAAAAATCAAAAATTGTTGTTGGGGTTAGGAGCCTGTCGTCGGTCGTCAGGAGAATTTTAAATGGTCTCTTCACAGATTTTAGGCAATTTAATCCTTATTTTTGCCGTTTTTGAATCCTCAAAAATTAATTATGCAAGACGTTACTGAATCAAGATATGAATAAGTAGGTGGGTGTTAAAAATTGTCAGATCCCCCCGCCTATCGGCACCCCCCTTATCAAGGGGGGCAGGGGGGATCAAAGACAAAATCTATCTTCAATTTAATTGAAACCATTTACTTATTAATCCTGCATCCTATCCATAGGTTAGTCTAGTGCTAGGTTGGAAAAATTAGACCTGCTGCCAATACTTTGCCGGATGAGGGGAACATCTTTCTCCTACCATAATTTAGGCTCGAAACCAGAATCATTAATGATTTCTACCGTTTCTCCCGATGGTTTAATCACAAATAAACCTTGTTTATAGGCATAACGATCTACTCCTTCATCTATTTCTATTCCTGCCACTGCACCATAAGCTTGATAGTTTTTATAATGGGGAAATGCTTGTTTAAATCGACTTAATTTTTCTAAAAACTCGTTGACATCATCTTTCGATAAACGAGACTTACATTCTACTAAAACTACCTCGGTTTCATCGACGGCTAAAATGTCAATCTCCATGGCTATTCCTTGCCGTTTTACCCTGGCACGACTGTAGGTTTCTTTGACATCGATACCTTTGCCCCGAAATAGGCTAATAACAGCAGGTTCGACTAATTCCTCGACAAATCTTCCCCAGCGAGTGGTTAAACTATCCACGGCACGACTGGTATTGGCCACTGTTTTCTCTAGCTTGGCTAAACGGCGATCGGCTTCAGCAGCCCGGCGATCGGCTTCGGCGGCCCAGCGATCGGCTTCGGCCTTGGCTTCGGCGGCCCGGCGATCGGCTTCGGCCTTGGCTTCGGCAGCCCGGCGATCATATTCAGCCTTAGCTTCAGCAGCCCGGCGATCGTATTCTTGGCGTGATTGTTCAAACTTTTCGTTAGTTTTCTCGAAAAGTTTATAGATATCTTCGATGGTAATCGGTTGAGACATAGTTATTGGTTTTAATCTTTCTTATTTCACTTTTTACTATAATTGTACTAGCAAAGTACAAGTCATTTTGGGGACGGGTGTTAATTCAGCAAGTCAATAGTTACAGCGTTTCTCCTCAAGATCAAGTATTGTAAAGTTTAAATACAAATATAGTCAGATATAGTCAGGCATGGTAATATGTACAGACAAAACTATCGGACTAGGCAAAAAAAACAGGAATAAGTTATCGAACGGCTTGGAGGTGGTGGAAACAAGGGAATTTAACAGGCTATCAATTGCCTTCTGGTACAATTATCACAACGGATGACA
>NZ_JADBTB010000128.1:0-8234 GCF_020246405.1 Microcystis sp. M083S1 | reverse complement strand
TTTTTTCTTAAAGTTAGGATACTTATTACGACAAGCAAAGAAGTTAGTAAAAGCTGTTTGTAAATGTCTTAACCCTTGTTGTAAGGGTACACAGCTTACCTCGTTGAGAAAGTTTAATTCTTCTTGTTTTTTCCACTCGGTTAGCATTGAAGAAGTTTCAGCGTAGCCTACTCTTTCTTGTCTTTCATGCCAAGCTTGTGTTCTGAGATGGAGAGCTTTATTGTAAACCAATCTTACACAGCCCCAAGTGTGCCGCAATAGCGACTCTTGTTCGGGTGTGGGGTAAAATCGGTAAGAATAGGCTTTTTCCATACCTCACATTTTAGCATATATTTCGTAAATGTGCTAATATTTAACAGCAAAGCCGCCGTAAAACGGCGGGGTTTCAGACCCAAATTTTCGATGATGACCGCTCTCTACGAGGAAGATTTTGTTCTCTGGACAGAAAAAACCGCCGAACTGTTAAAGAGAAAAGAGTTTGACCTGGTGGACTGGGAAAACCTGATCGAAGAGGTGGAGTGCATGGGAAAAAGCGAGAGACAGGCAATAACGAGTTTATTAACTGTTTTAATCGAACACTTGCTAAAACTATCCTATTGGGAATCGGAAAAAGAACGGAATGCCCGTCACTGGATAGTGGAGATCGCGGCTTTCCGATCGCAATTAGAACAAAAAATAGATAGTGCCACCCTCGTCAACCATGCCCGCGATTCTTGGGAGAAAGCCTATTTAACCGCTAGAAAATCCCTGATTAACGCCAGAATCGTCGATAAAAATGCGATTCCCCTAGAGTCTATATTCACCCTCGAACAGGTATTAGACGGGGATTGGTTCCCCATCGATATCGAACCTTTTTTGGAAACCCGTCTATAAATTGCGATCAAGTCCCAGCAAAACCATCAGGAGTATAAACGAATATAACCGAATATGAAAGATATCGAGCAAATCCGCCGCCAAATCATCGAACGCTACCAACAATTATCGGCACTCGATCAGGTGATTGTCCGTCTTTTTTCCCTAATCTATGAACCGATCGCCCGCAGCACTTTTCTAGACTGTTTAAATCAAGCCCATTACCGCGACGAGAACAACCGGCGATTTAACGGCCAAACCCTGAAATCCCATTTAGATCGCCTCCTAGAAGCGGAAGTAATCATCCAGGACAAAGGCTATGGGCTGCGCTGTCATCCCCTCCTCGTCGAGATTGCCAGCCGTGATAGCGTTAGTAAGGGAGAATTCAAGCGTTTTGCCGAGATCATCAAGGACAAACTGCCGCAACCCCGAACTCGTTGGGATGAAAGCCTAGTTTTTCAGGGAAAAGAGCAATTAATCCGAGAAATCCGTCTGGCCATCTATCGTCAGGATTTCGACTCGGTCGAACAACAAATCGCCGATTATCAGAAAACCAGCTATTCTTCCCCAAAAACTAGCCTAGAAGACCTTCTGGTTCTCATCTACGATAACCCCTTCGATGGGGATTGGTTACGGACGCAACCGACCAAATTTCAGGCGTTAGCACTAAATAGCATTCTTGTCAAGGCTTTTGAAAAAATAACTCGCGCCGATGGAGCTTTTTCCCTCCTAGAAGAACTCTGTCAAGACCAGACCAGTGTTTCCGAAGCCCATTTGTGGCTCGAACAGGCAATCATCCGAGGACAAAGCGATAAAGTGCGTCGGTATCTCGATCGCCCCTTCCCGGAAAGCCAAGCAGCAGCAATCGGGGCGATCCGGGGTTGGATTGCCTTTCTAGAGGGGAAAAACAGCAAAGCGATCCAAGAATATACCCTCGCCCTTAAAGCCCTAAAAAAAGCCAAAGGAAAACAAAAAATCTATTTTTCTTCAATTAGCGGCTTCTCCTTTATTTTTGCCCTCCTCAAAGAAGGAACCCCCGAACGTCTCGCGGAAGCCGCCAGCTATACCAGTTGGGTGACGCGTCAAAACGATCATCCTTTCAGTCCTATCTATGCCCGTCTGGAAAAAATCATTGCTGCCCGTCAGGGAGATATACAGGCCAAAGACGCAATCATCGACGCGGCGATCAATCCCTACCAAATGGGCCAGGGTCTAGAGACTCTTCTCTATAGTATCTGTCTCTACTGGATGAGTAGCGACATCGCTAAAAAACATCTGCCCCGCCTACTCTTGCCTCTCTACAAAGATGCCAAGGCGGCTGGCTACCATTGGTTAGCCCTGGAAACCGGGTCCCTACTGTCCCGACTCGATCGAGCGCCGGAAGCGGAGGTGGTTATAAAATGGCATCTCTCTTCCCCCCTGGTGGATGCGATCGAACCCCAAGAAGCTTGGCAACTGTGCCTGAATGCCTTGACTAATCTGTGCGCGCCAACACCAACCCCGGGTAAATCTAACCCCGTCTTCCGCCTTGCTTGGTTTCTCTCTATCCATTCCGATGATTATTTCCTGCAACCAAAAGAACAGAAACTCGACGCGCGGGGTAATTGGAGTCGTGGCCGTCCCGTCTCCCTTAAACGTCTGCGAAAAACTGGGGAAATTGACTATTTAACCCCGCAGGATCTGAAAATTTGCGCCCATATCTTCGTGGAATCCAGTTACTATGGCCAGAACGAGTATCACTTTGAGCGCCGGGCTATTATCGAACTGATCGGTCATCCCCTGGTGTTTTGGGAAGATTCCCCCAGAACGCGGGCAGAAATCGTCGCCGGGGAACCGGAATTGCGAGTAAGTAAGGAAAAATCGGGTAAATTAATCCTCTCTTTACTGCCCGATCTCAGCGATCACCAAGAAGTGCTGATTTGGAAAGAAACCCCCACTCGCATTAAGGTAATCGAAGTCAAGCCAGAACACCGAAGCATCGCCGACATTATCGGCAAAAGCAACCGCTTAGAAGTCCCCGACAAGGGCCGGGAAAAAGTCCTGGCCGCGATCAATTCCCTGTCCGGGATAGTGACAGTACATTCCGATATCGGCGGAGGAAAAGCAGCCCGGTCAGTGGCAGCCGATAGTCAACCCCGGATTCATCTCTTACCGGCTGGGGAGGGTCTAAAAGTGGCGGTTCTCAGTCGTCCTTTTGGGGCAGCCGGTCCCTATTTCCAGCCTGGAAAAGGGGGAGAAACAGTAATCGCCGAGATTGAGGGGGAACGGCTGCAAACAACTAGGGATCTGGCCCTAGAGAAAAAACTGGCCCAAACAGCGATCGATTCTTGTCCGATCCTGATCAGTTTTGAGGAGGAAAATGGGGAATGGCGGCTAGAAAATCCGGAGGATTGTCTAGATCTACTGCTAGAATTGCGGGAATTAAACGATAGCGTCCTCGTGGAATGGCCGGAAGGGGAAAAATGGCGGGTGACGCGTCAGCTTCGATTACAGGACCTACACCTAAATATCCACAGTCAACGGGATTGGTTTGCGGTCAGTGGGGAACTGCACCTAGAGGAGAAATCAGTCCTGAGTATGCAGGAGTTGATGAAACTGCTAGAGGGATCGCCGGGGCGGTTTATTCCCCTCGGAGATGGTCAATTTCTCGCCCTAACCGAGGCATTTCGGGAACGGTTACAGGAAATGCGTGCTTTCTCGGAAAAGTCCGGCGACGGTTTGCGGTTTCATCCCTTCGCTGCCCCGATTCTCTCCGAACTGACTGAGGAAGTGGGACAACTCAAGGCCGATAAACGTTGGCGCGACAATTTACAACGCTTTCAGGAGAGTCAGGATTTTACCCCGGAAGTCCCCTCAACTCTACAGGCAGAATTGCGCGACTATCAACTGGAAGGCTTTCGCTGGTTAGCTAGGCTGGCCCAGTGGGGGGCCGGGGCCTGTTTGGCCGATGATATGGGATTAGGGAAGACTTTACAGGCCCTGGCAGTAATCCTTACCCGCGCCTCGGAGGGGCCGACTTTAGCGATCGCTCCTACTTCAGTCTGTTTGAACTGGATTAGTGAGGCGGAAAGGTTCGCACCCACCTTAAATATCATCCAATTGGGAACAGGCGATCGGCAAGCACTACTCGATCGACTGCAACCCTTCGATCTGTTGGTCTGTAGCTATGGGTTATTACAGCAGGAAGAAGTGGCCACCATGTTGGCTGGGGTAGAATGGCGGACAATCGTTCTCGATGAGGCCCAAGCGATTAAGAATTTCTCCACCAAGCGATCGAAAGCAGCCATGAATCTGCGGGGGGATTTTAAATTAATCACCACGGGAACACCGATCGAGAATCATTTAGGGGAATTATGGAATCTTTTCCGTTTTATTAACCCCGGATTGTTGGGATCCTTGGAAAGTTTTGATCGCCGTTTCGCCACCCCGATCGAAAAATACGGCGATAAAACCGCTCGCGAACAGTTAAAAAAACTGGTGCGGCCTTTCCTTCTCCGGCGCACAAAAAACCAAGTTCTGGCGGAATTACCGCCGCGTACCGAGATTTTAGTCCCGATCGAGTTAAGCGTCGAGGAGAAGGCGTTTTACGAGGCCTTACGGCGGCGTGCTTTGGAGAAATTAAGCGAGAGTGACAGCACCGCCGGGGCAAAACATCTCCAGGTACTGGCAGAGATCATGAAATTACGCCGGGCCTGCTGTCATCCGCAGTTAGTGGCTCCAGATTTGGATTTAGCCGGCTCGAAATTGTCCCGTTTCGGGGAAATTCTGGATGAGTTATTAGATAATCAGCATAAAGCCTTGGTGTTTAGTCAATTTGTTGATCATTTAGCCATTATCCGCAGTTATCTCGATCAAAGGCAGATAAAATATCAATACCTCGATGGTAGTACCCCAGCCAGCGATCGGCAGAAACAGGTGAAAGCTTTTCAAGCGGGGGAAGGGGACGTATTTTTAATTAGTTTAAAGGCCGGGGGGACAGGATTAAATCTCACCGCGGCCGATTATGTTATCCATCTTGATCCCTGGTGGAATCCCGCAGTGGAGGATCAGGCCTCCGATCGCGCCCACCGCATCGGCCAAAAACGTCCGGTGACGATTTATCGCTTAGTGGCCAAGGATACGATCGAGGAAAAAATTGTCGATCTGCACCACCATAAACGCGATCTCGCCGATAGTTTATTGGAGGGGACCGACGCCAGCGGCAAGTTATCTACCGACGAATTATTACGCTTAATGGCCGAGGGATAAAAATATCCCCGACGCGGTTTAAACTAACTTTTTGATAGCTGCTACTAACTGCTCGATTTCTGATGGCAAAGTGAAATAATGAACACAGGCACGCACACAGAGGGGGTCGAGGAGAGTTCGCAGTAAAAACCCTTGTTTTTCTAGCTGTTGCACTAAATTTTGTGGGCTGATGGACGAGTCAATTTGAAAGGAAACTAAACCAGATTCTGGCGGAGAATTTTTTAAACATTTCACCCCTTTAATTGTGTTTAATTCTCCCCAGAGATAGGCCGCTAATTGACAGATTTTTTCGTATCTTTGTCCCCCATCACCCCAGGCGTTATGTACCGCAATAGTTGCCCTTAAACCCTCAAATTGAGGATAGGCAGAAGTGGCCACTTCAAAGCGTCTAGCATCGGGTTTCCAACCGATAGGCTGTCCTTGCTTATCTGTTTCAATACCTCGCCAACCGATAAAAGTGGGCTGTAAACTAGGGAAAATTTCGGGACGAATATACAATCCTCCCACACCGGCTGGTCCACACCACCATTTATGACCTGTAAAAGCATAACAATCGGCGGCAGTGGCGCTTAAATCCAAGGGCAAACAACCCACGGATTGGGCAGCATCCACCACCACTAAAACGGGTTTTTCGGTGACAGAATTATCATGACAAAGTTGCGAGATTTCCTTGAGGGGTAAAACCTGTCCAGTATTCCAGAGAACATGACTGACCACCAAAACCCTAGTTTTGGGACGTAAATGAGCGGAAATCACTTCTATCGGGTTGCCGCCGTTTAAAGTTTCCCGAATAGGACAAGTGGAGATTTCCAGATGATAACGACGGGCAATTTCCCGAACCGTGGCGATAATTCCGGGGTGTTCACAATCGGTTAGTAAAATATGTTCCCCCGCTTGCCAATCAACCCCCCAGAGGGCGATATTACAGCCTACAGTGACATCCTCGGTGATAGAGAGAGTGCTGGGGCTAATTCCCAACTCCTGAGCCATTTCTTGCCTGAGAAGTTCCGTTTTTTTGGTAATCCAATCGTTTACCCGTCCTGAAAAAGGCCCCTTTTGTTGGAGAAAATTATGGGCATCGATAATCGCTTCTAATCCGGCCTTGGGCAAGGTTCCCTGACCACCGAAATTAAAATAAACTTTATTGCTAAGTCCCCGAAATTCCTGTCTTTGTTCGGCTAAATCCGGTTTACTAACGGCGAAATCGAGGCTATTTTCGTCTAAATTCTGCATAAGCGAGGAGATTGGGGGGTCAGTTATCAGTTATCAGTTAGAAGGTGTTGGGTTTTGGGGTTTTAGGGTTTTAGTTGAATTCCCCATTTCCCCATTTCCTGACTCCCAACGACCGACGGCTGAATTCTATCGACGGATTCAGTCGCAATTGTCACAATAGTATTAGAGTAGAGGAAACACACTTGGGAATGTTTTCTTTTTTTAAGTTTATTATTTTTTACTTTACCTCACAGGTCCAGGAAAGCTTAACTTTTCTCCTTGTATAGAATGCTACTGACCGATGATCTACTTCTAGACTACCAACGTTGTCAACGCCGTGGGTTTTTAAATCTCTACGGCAATAGCCAAGAAAAAGACCCTGAGCGAGATTTTTTGCTTAAATTGCGCCAAGAGAGTCAAAGTCACGTTAAAAAAGTCCTACAAGACTCCTATCCCGATTATTATTCCCTGACTACTCCCACCAGCGATATTTTAGCCGCCGCTAGGGAAACGGAAGCTTTGATGCGTCAGGGGGTATCCTGTATTTATCACGGAGTCCTGTTACAATCCGGCTATCCCGTCTCTTTAACCGGTTCCCCCCATTTATTAATTAAACAGGCAGGAAAGTCGAAATTTGGCGATTGGATTTATTATCCCCTCAATATTCAACTCGGTCGCCGTCCTAAGCCTGAATATAAGCTGCTGGCTACTTTTTACGCCTATTTATTAGCCAGTATGCAGGGAGTTTTTCCTGGTTATGCCGAAATTGTCCTACGTCGTCATAATCGCTATCGGGTGGAATTGAATCTCTGGTTAACTAAACTAGAGGAAATAATCAAAAAGTTCGGCGAAATGGTGATTAATCGCCAAGAACCAGAAGTTTTTATCTCGCGTCAGCGTTGCAGTTTATGTCATTGGTATAGTCACTGTTATGGTATCGCTCAAGCGAGTCAACATCTTTCTTTAGTTCCGGGGGTGACTCCCAGTCGTTACCAATTTTTACAGTCTTTGGGGGTTTCCACCATGGAATCCCTGGCGCTTACCTGTCCTACCCGTATGGGGGAGGGTATGGGGTTAGAGGTGGCTAATCAGTTACAATTACAGGCCCAAGCAATTATTGAAAATCGGGCCTTTCGCAAAAGTAACGGGAAAACTGCTTATTTGTCTCCCCTACCGAGGGCCGAGATTGAATTTTATTTTGACATCGAAGCGGAACCAGAACAGAATTTAGATTATCTTTTGGGGATTTTACGCGTTGATTATCGAGTTAATACCCAGCAATTTTATCCCTTTTTGGCAGAAAAGCCAGAAGATGAAGGCAGGATTTGGCAGGAATTTTTAACCTTAGTCATGCAGGATTATCAAGCACCCATTTTTCACTTTTCTGAGTACGAAGTGGAAACAATTAAGCGATTGGGTTATCTTTATAAAACTCCTTCTTCTTTGATTAATCAGTTAGTTTCTCGCTGTTTTGATCTGCACTATTATGTAGTTAATTCCGTAACTTTTCCCGTGGAAAGTTATTCTTTAAAATCCCTCGCTAACTGGATTGGCTTCCAATGGCGCGATCGAGGAGTAAGCGGGGATCAATGCGTTTGGTGGTATGACCAGTGGTTAAAAACAGGAGATCGGACTTTATTGGCGGCTATTTTACGTTACAATGAGGATGATTGTCGCGCCACCTTTATACTAAAAGATTGGCTTTTGACATACCCCACGCCGTAAACGGACGTGGATTCTTCTAGCATCACTGCTGAGAATTTCTGGCTCAACGAGTCCACTTGAATTAGGGTTTGCTGAATAAATCTAAAAACCTTGTTGGATAAGGCTTTTAGACTTTTTTTCCCTGAAAAAGTGCCTACCATTGGAGTGATTGGGGGGAAAATTTAGGGATTTTTTCCCTGAAAATTAGGTAATTGACC
>NZ_JADBTB010000127.1:0-6021 GCF_020246405.1 Microcystis sp. M083S1 | reverse complement strand
TGAAATGGGGCGAAAGTCTGTGGACTCTGTGTAAGACAGTACATGGTTTTTTAACTGTGGTATGCGACGGTGGTGGAAGCAGAAACTTAAATCGTGAGGTTTAGGAATCGCCGCACTTTTAGGGCGGCGAGGATGTCAAGAGTTTACTATTTCCTCCTTAGAAAAAGTTGATAATCGGTTCACCTGGCTTGGCATTTATAAAGGTTGATCCCGTTTGTCGTTTCTCGAATCGTTCCCGAGTTTTCACGTAGGCGAGATCGGGTAACGACACATAGCCTACACTGTCCACGTATTTCCACGAATTATCCACAAAGAAACGCACGAAACGTTCAACGGAAGGTTTGCTATCCAGTGCCTTCTTGCTAACGTAAATGAAGAGGGGACGAGTCAGGGGACTATAGGTATTGCGCTTGACGTTCTCCAAAGGAATGGGCTTAACACACTCTTTGCCCTCGAGATTTTCTAGCCCGACCACGTTTACCTTGTCTTGATTTTGCATTACGAAAGCGATCCCCGCGAAGGCGAATCCGTTGGCATTGCCGATGACTCCCTGAATCAGAGTATTTTGGTTAAAGCTGGGCGTATAATCGCTCCGAATATTCCCTCTTCTCTTGGTGATCGATTGGGTGAAATAATCGGTCGTTCCCGCGTCCACAGGAGGTGCGAATAACAGAATTCTCTCTCTGGGAAATTTAGGATTAACTTGATCCCAAGTAACGATTTTTCCTTCGGCTTCTGCCTCCCAGAGTGTCTTTAACTCTTTTCGAGTTAGGCACTTGAGAAACTTATTGTTTTTGTTCGCTACCAACGCCAGACCGTCCAGCGCCATGGGTAGCTCGATGTACTCGATTCCCGCCCTCTTACAGGCTTTCGATTCCGATTCCCGGATGACACGGGAAGCGACCCCAATATCGATGCTACCGTTACAGAGCCGGGTAAATCCCCCACCTGTACCGCTAAAGGCCACCCCGACGCGGGCCTTGGGATCGACTTTTTGGTATTCTTCGGCAACGGCGAGCGCTAGGGCGAAACCCACGGCCCCCCCGTCCAAGCTGACCTGTTGTTCCCCGCCTTCCGATCTGTCGGCACAACCGGTCATCCAGTGGCCTATCAGTAAGAGGGGAATTAGATAAAAAAGACGGAATTGTTTCATAGACTTGAAGAGAGATTGATAACAATATCGGTGAGGGCTTTTAGTTGGGAGAATTTCCTCTGATTTGGTCGAAAATAGCTCCCTTCGCTAAAAAATCGTTACTGATCAAAGGCCAACCCCCTAAATCTTGGGAGCTAAACAGCGTTTCCACGGGAGGTAATTTGGCTTCGGTGGCGATCGTGATAAAGGGATTGACCGATCGATAGCCCAATTTGGCGAATTCCTCTTGTGCCGGCTCGGAATAGAGGAAATTCACAAAGGCCTCGGCCACCTCTCGCGTGCCGTGTTTATCGACATTTCTATCTACCACCGCAACGGGATTATCGATCGAGATATTGACCGAAGGGACGAAGTAACTGATGTCGGGTTGATTTCTGCCCTCTAGAATTACCTCGTTTTCGTAGGTGACTAAAACGTCCCCCTTTCCCTCTTGGAAAAAGGCATTGCTGGCTTCCCGCGCATCTCTAGATAGGGTGGGAATCTTTTCATAGACTTGGCGGACAAAATCCCATGCCTGTTGCGGTTCGCCCCCCGTTTGCGTCACCGAACCCCAGAGGGCTAATAACTGCCAAATAGCGATCCCGGAAGTTTTCGGATCGGCGGATAGAACTGTAACGTCCTCTCTAGCCAGATCCGCCCAGGATTGGATATTTTTCGGATTTCCCGCCCGCGTCACAATCGCCGCAACCGATTGACTCACCACTCCCCTTCTCGGAACCCGCTCTTCCCAACCGCGATGGATTAACCCCGCGTCGGCGATGCGCGTCACGTCTAGAGGTAGGGCGAGATGTACCACGTCCGCCTCTTGTTTCCCAGCAATCACGTCATCGGCCTGGGCCAGGGAGCCGCCGTAACTGCGCTCGAAAATGACTTTTTGGTTCCGCTCTTTTTGCCATTTCTCGACGAATTTCGGGATAATCTGGTCGTGAGCGGCTTTCGTGACCGAAAAGGAAACGAGATTTAATTTCACCTCTGGTTTCGAGCCGATCCCCCCGCAGGAGGCGAGGGCAAGACTTGCCAACAGTCCCACTAACAGGAAGGAAAGGAAGCTCCTCCCCGATAAGGAACGAAAGCGACGAAACAGCGATCGAATTGGCAACAGTGATACATTCATCGGGATTTTCTCGATAAGGTTGCTCTAAACCAACTAATTTTTTATTCTCTCTTCCTGAATTTTGACTCCCGTGGGATCTGGAGATTGGCGTTTACGGGGGGTCTAATTTAGCCGATGGGAATCAACAGGCGATAGGAGCCGTTATCGAGAATAATCCGTAGGCCCAACCACATCAGCACAAAGGGGAAAAGCTTACTCGCATAACGGCTGAGGACAACCGCGATCCCCGGTTGGCGGGTTAGATTATAGGAGAGAAATAACCAAGTACAAACGATTAGATAGCAGATCGGGATGATTACGGCTAACTGCGCCACGGTACTATTGGCGAATAGGGGAATATAGATACCGAGATTATTGCCGCCATTGGATATCGTGACTGCGGAAACTTTATAGGTTTGGCGATCGCTGAAGACTTGACCGAGGGATAGTCTGCGGGAGGCGAATCCGTGAAATTGGGCGTTTCTTCGCAAATTAACCTTGCGATCTGTGGTTTCCCTCTCGTTATCGCGATTTAACGTCAGTAAATTTCTCACACCGATGAGGATTGGCAAGATTCCGAGAAGACCGATATAAATCGGTGGGATGATTAGGCCGAGGAGAAACCCCAGCAAGCTCACCGATACTAAGGCCGTAAACCCGACTAGCTCGCCGACGACAACGTGAACCGGGCGAAAGGTACGATTTACCTCGCTAAAGAAGCCGGTTAGATAAATATTGTCGTCGAAGGTGGTGGCTATGCCGGTGGCCACCGCGATTTTGACGATTTCGATCAACCAATCCATCCATACTACCTCGATCTCTCAAATGCGGGCGCAATTTCATTTTGAAACTATATCATTTTCAATACATTTATAAATGTACTTTGCTACACAATCGAGGAGTCGTGGATTTCTATAGTATGTAGATAAAACTAATGGAGCCTCTCCCGCTTGCCCTGAGCCAAGTCGAAGGGATCGAGTTGGGAAACCCTTCTCTCTTGTCTCCTTTCCCGATAATAAATCTTGTTTTCTGCGAGAAATCCCATGCTCCACCGTTCGATCAAGTGTCTCTGGAAACCGTGGCGAAATTGCCGGGGAGTTCTTCCCGCGCTGCTTTTTTTGACCAGTCTGGTGGGGAGCTTTCTCCTGGCTGGATTTTCCGACACGAACGCAAAGCGCTCGCTACGCGAGATCGCCGTCGGTCAAAATTCTCGATCCGATAACCTGATTCTGAACCTCGTCGATAGCTTTAAATTCCCCCGAAATACGACTCCCCGGCTATTGGAAACCGTGGGATTATTTATCGCTGGAATTCTCTTCTGTATCGCGATCGATCGCTGGTTCAAGCGCTCGACCCCCTCCGATATCACTCCCCTCGCCAAACAAGCGCGGCGGTTAGGAACTCTCAAGATCGGCTATCCCGAGGGCATGACTAATCTGGAAGTTCTCCGCGCCCAGGCCTTTCTGGAAAGACGCTTAAAACCCTTTGGGGTGACGGTAACGTGGACGAGTTTTCTGGCCGCTTCCTCTCTGATCGAGGCCTTGAGCAACGGAACGATCGACTTCTGCGGTGGTGGCGGTACGGCGAGTATTTTCTCCCAAGCGGCCGAACACGTCTTCGTCCGGGTAGCCAAGGAAAAATATACGGCCCCGAAAGGTCAGGCGATTCTCGTGCCAGAGGATTCGCCAATAGAGACTTTGGCGGATTTAAAAGGAAAAAGAATCGCCTTCGATCGAGGTTCGAGCGCCCATTATGTCCTCATCCGCGCCCTGATGAGAGTGAATCTAGAATTAAGCGATATCGAACCGGTGTATGCAACCCAACCGGAAGCACTGGCGCTTTTTCGTCGCGGTGAGATCGACGCTTGGGTGGTCTGGGTTCCCTATTCCCCCACGGAGACGCGCACCTATCCGGGAAGATCTTTGGCCGATTTGGAGAGCATCTTCGGGGAAAACGCCTCTCTAGAAGTGCCGACCTATTATTATGCGGTTCCCGAATTGGTGCGGGATTATCCCGATGTACTGAAGGTGATTTTAGAAGAGGTGAACGAGGCGGGTGCCTGGGCGAAACAACAGGAGTTAGAGGCGACGAGACGCTTGGCAGCTCACCACGAGATCGATCCGGCGATCATCACCAATCTCGAACAGAGGGCCTCTGAACGTGCCATTATCCCGATCGATGATCGCTCTCTGGTGGCCCTACAACACCAAGCTAATATCTTCCGAGACCTGAAGCTGATCCCCCATCGGGTCAAGGTGCGCGACGGAACCTACACCCTACAGACGAAACAAAATTGGACATATTAACCAGACATCGGCATTTTGGGCATCGGTTGGATTTATGCCGCTACCAAATAGCCGATGATTGGGTTTCTAGTGGATATTATCATTATTATTCTCCCTTTTTCATGAGCGCCTGTTTGCTCATTCAGCAGATGCTTTTCTAGCAGCAGAATTTAAAGCATCGACAAACTTGAAATGTTTTTCGATTTTGGATTTTAGATTTTGGATTGAGACTGAAAATCCTCAAATCCTGATTAGATTTTGGCTTGTTAGAACTTCCTGTAAATATTGACTTTACTCTGTTTCTTGTTACCTTAATCCTAAAAGTTAGAACGATATCGTAACAAAAAATAACAAAAAATAACAAAAAAAATGATAAAAATTTACAAAAAAGAATACCAAAAGTGTTGAAAAATAAATCAAGTATGCGTACTATTCAACAAAGTAAAGAAAAAAACGAATCTTAAAGCTTCTGCAAGTGAGTTGGGCGCATTTGCCAACCTCTCTCCAGTGGAACAGCGAAAATTCCCAAAACTGACGATTTAGGTTTCTGCTTCATTCATCCCTACATACTATAGTTATGACCACACTTCTAGTCCCAGTTTACCTTGATGCCCTCTACCTCCCCACCAAGACAAATGTACTGGAGGAAATGACTGATTATAGTAAGCTCCCCTACTATAAAAATAGCCAATTAGTAAATCGCGGTAGGGCTTATATTAGCGAAACCGTATTAACGGTTCCCTTTACACAACCCCAATTGACCTTAAAAGCAGGCATTCACCTACACTGGTCTTTGCCGGATGCGCTGACTAACGGTATAGCGAGAGATGGAGAACAAGGCATCACCTTTCCCCTTGTACCTAATCGCTGGTTAATTATAAGACGTCGGGGCAATCTAGTAGAAAAAAAATGGGTTGTAGAAAGTGATTATCTGTATCCTGAAGGTGCTACACCAGAAGATATAGTCATTTCAGATAAGTATGATACAGTCTAGACCGACAAAATCCTTATGAACTCTGGGATTGATATTCTCAATCTTAATTGAAATGACTATACAATTAATATCCTCTATTATCCAGCTACCAATGAGTATCAACCCTATCGTTTTCTGGGGCGTAAATTAGAATTGGGAGCATGGCGCTCAAGGCCAACAAATTCCCAATATATTAAGGAATTGTCTGCTATTAGACCCTTCGCCAAAGTTGACAACCTAGACAACGAAAAAATTGCCTTTGCTGGTTTTTATCCTAACTGTCGTAGTGTGTTCGGTTTTCATGATGGGGACTTCACCACCAACACAACCCCGCCCAAAGACCTACGATATGATGTCATTGGCTGGTATAGCGACGCAGCAATTCTCATTTTAAAAAGTAACAAGTGATACAGACAGAAACAAAGCTTTAAGCAGGCTACAAAATGCGCTCCCGCGAGTGCGACTGCATCGCAGAGAAGTGAGTATATAGAGTATTTATACTCAAAATATTTGAAAG
>NZ_JADBTB010000126.1:0-7593 GCF_020246405.1 Microcystis sp. M083S1 | reverse complement strand
CAGCAATTCTCATTTTAAAAAGTAACAAGTGATACAGACAGAAACAAAGCTTTAAGCAGGCTACAAAATGCGCTCCCGCGAGTGCGACTGCATCGCAGAGAAGTGAGTATATAGAGTATTTATACTCAAAATATTTGAAAGATGGGATAAATCTAGAACAAAAGTTCTCTACATCAGAAAGAGAACCAAATAAAAATTAATGATTGTTGTCTGTTGAGGTAAAATTATTAAGTTGGAAATATTAATTAATCAAACTGTTCTGCGATGACGAAAAAGGCGGTGACTTTAGAAATTCCTGAATTAATACAATTTTTAGTTCAAGAATTACATGACTTACCCGATGACAGAAAACCAGGAAACAATACCAAATATCAGGTAGAAGATGCAGTAGAACTCTTGCAAATTAATTATATGTTATAATGCTCGGTTAACTAATTTTCCCAAAAAAATTAGTTAACCAGTACATTCGTCCTAAATGAAAACTTGAAGTTTAACTTTTAACTCAAAACTCTTTAGAGCTGCTTTAATTTGGTTATCAAAACCTCTTTATTTAAGCGGCTACGACAACGATCGGGTCAATCTGAGCGATAATGCGATTAACCTTTAAATTGCCAATCGGGTAAAATGATCGACGTAAAGTTCAAGCGAGCCAGTCACGAGTTAATCTAAAATGAAGTTTCAGTCTTTCCGTTTTTTAGAATTCCGCACCCTTGACAGATCGCGAGTTGCCTAGCATTTTGTTCCCTAACCCTGTTCGTATCGGAGGGCGACCCCCTCGATCGGCATCGCGATTCTTTTGGGATAGGTTTGTGCGAGTGTAACATCCTGTTACTCGCGACCCCTCGATCGACAACAAGCGGCGAAAAGCTCTTACTATCGATCGGGTAAACCCTTTTTTCTTCCGAATCAGAAGCGGGAAATCTACCGATTTCCTTGCGTTTTGGCAGAGATACGAACCGGAGTGAAGTAAGAAATGCAAACTTTTCTGTCAGCTCGTATCCACGCTCGATCGGTTCGCTCCGAGTTTTGAAGATTTGTCGAACGTTCCTACCCACTCGATAGCGTGAAGCTGACGACTTCGAGGTAGAAATTACTTGAGTTGTACGGACACAAATACTAGGTCTCAATATGCGTTATCCCCCGAACCCTGTCCCGAGAAGTACCAGCACCCCTCCCACCTGTGATTGTCAATCCGACCCGATCGGTTGCTTGGAAACCATGTTCGTCGAGATGGTACAGAGGGGAAGAATCGAGCGAGGACAATGCCCGGCCCGTCGTCCGGTTTTCCTGCGCTTGCACGGTATCGCTCACGGACGTTTGGAAATCGTTCCCCACTTACCCGAACGGGCAAGGGTCGGTCTCTTTCGCGAACCCCGCTCTTACCCGGTTTGGGTACGTTACGCGAGCGATCTACCGGATGGTCGCCCCGATCTAAAAAGTACCGTGGGTATCGGGATTAAAGTGTTTGACGTTCCGGGAATCAAAGATCTCCCGCCCGATGAACACGCTCCCACGATGGATCTGCTCTTGCAAAACATCGATGTCTTCTTCGTGGATAACGCTCGCGAGATGTGCGAGTTTACCAAGGCATCGTTAACCGGTTCCGACGTTGCTAACGAATGGTTGAACGAGCATCCTAGAACGCGAGAGATTCTGGATGAAATGGAAAAGATCGTACCTTCGGTTCTAGAAACCGATCTCTGGAGTGCTATGCCATTCTGTTGGGGAGAACGAGATTTCTGTAAATATAAATTAGAGCCGGAAATCGTTCCTCCGGGGCCGGCTCCCGATTACGACGATCCCGATTATCTCCGCGTCGATCTGGCACAACGACTGCGCGGGGGTGAGGCCCGGTTGAAATTTCTCGTTCAGTGGCAAATCGATCCGGAAACCATGCCGATCGACCGCGCCACGGTTCGCTGGAGCGAAACGGACTCCCCTCCCCTCCACGTCGCGACCTTAATCCTGCCGGCACAGGATATCGATGCCCGCGGCCAATCCGCCTACGGGGAGACCCTATCGTTTAATCCGTGGCGCGTTCTGCCCGAGCATCGACCCGTCGGCAGTATCGCGGAAGCTCGGAAAATCGTCTATCAAGCTTCGGCGAAACTCCGGCGCGATGTCAACGGGGAATCGGTCGGGGAACCGCAAGAAGTTCGACCGAGTACCGCGTGGCCCGAGGGCAAGGATAGCTATATCGTTCGAGCGGCCGTCCATCCGGCGATCGGGGTCGCGCGAGTGGGCAATAGCACCGAGGAAGATGGTTACTATATCGGGCCGGAAGTCATCCGACCTCCCGCGGAGGAGCTTCGGGACGCGCGAGGCGCGCTCAAGCGTCAGGCCGCCCGATTCCGAGTTTACGGTTACAATGCCGCCGGGGAAGTGGTGGGAGAAATCGACAGCGACAGTGCCGCTATCGAGTGGACGGTTCATCTGGCCAATCGCAAAGCCCAGTGGTATCAGTTTCAAGTCGCCCTCGATATTCCCGAAGCCGAAGGTCTGGAGATTCCCCGTCGCAATCCCGACGTGAAAAAGGAATATCGCTCGACTCTGGCGATCGATCCCGGTCCGCGGACGATAAAAGGCAAAAATACTGCGGGGGAGGCGTATCGGTTCGATAACGGTCAGTTTATGGGAGTTACCGTACCCCTAGGCGAGTTACGAACCGATGACAAGGGACATCTAATCGTATTGGGAGGGTATGGTCACTCCGGTTCCCCCGAGGGAAAACCGATCTACAATCCCGACAATCCCAACAGCTTTAACAACGCGGACGGTTGGTTCGACGATATTTCCGACGGGCCGGTCACGGTATCGGTCAAGATCGCCGGACGGGAGATTCCCGTCGAGCCAGGCTGGGTAATCGTCGGCCCGCCGAACTACGCGCCCGATATTATCGGTTGGCGTACCCTTTACGACTTACTCGTCGATACTTACGTCGAGTGTGGCTGGCTACCCGTACCCGATCGAGCTTCTTTTACCCGCGATATCTGGCCCGTCCTGTCGCGTCTGTCGAATTTGCAGTGGGTCAACAAAGGATTCGCCACGCAGTTCGGTACGGGCGGCCCGATGGATTTCACGAACCCGGAAACGATCGCCAAACTAGCCCGCGTGCCGGAGCCGAACAACGATCCCTACGGTGAATTACGGCGGATTATCTTTAATACCTTTCGTCCGGCGAATACGACCAGTGGCGATCGCTCCCCGTGGCCGTGGATCTACGGCGATTCTTACGGTAGCGGGCCCGCGGACTCACCCCGAGCGAATCTGGCGTTATCGAAGGCCCGGATGCACTTGCTGGAGTTATGGGTGAAAGGCGATTTCGTCAACGATTGGAATCCGGAACTCGAAGAACCGGACAGTATCGAGAAAGTCCCCCTCGCGGAACAGCCCGCCACGCTCGATCGGGCGGCCTTGCATTTTTGCCTAGCGGACGCTTTTCATCCCGGTTGCGAGGTGACTTGGCCGATGCGCCACAGTACCCTCTACAGCGCGCCCTTCCGAGTACGCCACCGCCCGCCCGATGACCCCGAACCGGACTACGGAAAAACACTAACCCCGGAAATCGCCCTCAAAGTGGGCGGGCTGCTTTCGTCCCAAGGGCCGGGCGGACTAACCCGATGGATGGCTCTGCCCTGGCAAGGAGATACCGCTTTCTGTCGTTCGGGCTACGATCTGGACTACGATCCCTATATTCCTACCTTCTGGCCCGCCCGTGTCCCTAACCAAGTTCTCACGCGAGAGAATTACGAGATCGTGATCGATAAGACTTTACCGCGAGAACAGAGACTAGCGGCCTATTACACGCGCGATAGCTGGTTGCGGGCGTTAAAGGGAAACGCTCCGGAACAAATGCTACAGATGGTCAGCGAGTTCAGCAAGATGGGAATCATCGAACCGCGGCCGGGGATAGAGAACGATCCGGATTTCCCCCCGGTGATATTCGTGGAATCGCTGACAGACGAACGGCTCGAAGAGACGCGCGCGATATTGACCGCGAAACTCGCGGAGAAATCGTCAACACTGCCCGAAGCTATCCAGCAAGCGGGTTGGGACAGTATCGAGCAGTGGGAAGAGTTCCGACGGATCACGTTCGGATAAGCCGATGTGGGATGTCTTGATAGCGGGTGCAGGCCCGGCGGGAGCGGTCGCCGCCCGCGTTCTCGCCAGAGCCGGGCGACGGGTACTCCTGATCGACGATAGCCGTCCGGATCTCCCCAAGGTCGGTGAATCCTTACCCGGCGCGGCGCGGCCGATCTTACAGAATTTGGACGCGCTGACCGTTTTGGAATCGGGTTCGCATCTACCCTGTTATGGAAATATTTCGCTCTGGGGTGCCGAGCGGCCGGTCGTGAATGATTTCATCCACGATCCCAACGGTTCGGGCTGGCATTTGGATCGAGTCCGGTTTGACGGGGAGCTTCAGGCAGCCGCTCGGTCGGCGGGAGCGGTTTCGTGGAAGGATCGGGTGAAAAGCGTGACCGGGACGGGTGAGACTTGGCGGGTTCGTCTCAAAGAGCGGGAGGTGGTCTGTCAATGGTTGATCGATGCTACCGGTCGCGCGGCCGGTATCGCTCAAAGCCTGGGAGCCACGCGACATCGAGATATTCCCCTGTTCGCGGCCTATCGTTGGCTGGTCGCGTCCGATGAGGATACCGAGACCCGGACGGCGATCGAGGCGGTTCCGGATGGCTGGTGGTATACCGCGAGGTTGCCCGGTCAAACTCGCGTGGTCATTTTTCACACGGACGAGCGAGAGATAACCCGTATCCGACGAGATCCCGGCTGTTGGGACGCGGAGCTCGATAACACCCGATACATCCGTCACTGTCTATGTCGCGAGAGGGATTCCGTCCCGATTCATTTTAGGGAAGCCGGGGGCGGTTATTTAGATCGGGTCGTCGGGTCACGATGGCTCGCGACGGGAGACGCGGCTCTCTCTTTCGATCCGATTTCCTCGCGAGGGATCTTTAACGCTCTCTATACGGGGATGAAAGCGGGAGAGGCCGTTCACGCCGCCCTGACCGGCGATTTCAGCGCGCTCGATGTCTACGGGGAGCGATTGAAAACTGTCCGCGCGACGTATCGGAACCATCTCGATTTCATCTACCGCGCGGAAAATCGCTGGATCGATCGGCCTTTTTGGGCCGATCGACAGTCAACCTTTCCTTAGACCAGCTTGCCTTTCTGAAAAAGACCTAATTTGTTAGGGCGTGTCATCAGTTAAATCTGAAACCCTTTCTGAGCAAAGATTTTCGGCATTCCCTCGCTGAATAGCGAATCTGTCGAAACCTGCTCCCAGTCAGGGATCTGGAGCTAACTGATGACAGCCCCTAGTGTCTCGACCGGGCTATCAAGGGCGGTTTCAGTGCGAGCGAGGAGCTTGCCCGCTCGATTACTTCAGCTTGACACTGAGAATCGGTTCGAGAGTGGTGAGTTGTCGTTCCCGTTCCGCGTACTCGGCCTGATACGCCCGTCCCTCGTCCGTTTGTTGCAAGATCGCGAGACGGGACTGTAAAACGACGATTTTACGTTCTATATCGGCGATCTGCTTTCGGTTCCGATGACACGCTTTCTCCGCTTCCATCTCGATCGATTCTTTCAGCGATTCGAGGTCGGCGTTATTTTCGGGTTTCGGTTTGCAAGAGCGCAGTTGGAGAACGATATCGACGGTATCGGTGCGGTACACCACCCGTTTACCGTTCGCGGTCGCGCCGTCGTCGATGATGGACATCGCCTGTTCGATCGCCATCGGTTCGATCTCCTTCAGCTTGGCGTTGAACGCGGCGATCTGCCAGCGAATATCGGCGTACTCGCTCAGAATTTCTTTATTTTCAACGTCAGAGGTTGGAATCGTGGTTATTGGCTCATTCATGATAATTTAACCCTAGATTTTCACCCCTAGCGTCGCTATTGTTCTTGTCTCGTTTTCTTTTTTCCCGTTTCGGGTGGGTGGGTGGGCGCGAGTGAGGAGAGGTGGGGGTCATTCGCGGAACGGGCGGGGGATAGAGGACAAAAGTGGGAACCCCCGCCCGACGAACGAGCCGATACGGTGAGAAATCAAATGGAACAGGCGATCGTGACTCGATTCGTCAAGATGATCGCCCGTTATTTTCAATAAACTTGTCGGATGGTTAAATTAACCCGTTTTTTGCCGTTTAGAATGCCCTTAAAGCCGTGAAAGCGGAGTCGATCGTCCTCTCCCATGATGAAAATATCTCCCGGCTGTAGGGTAATTTCCTCGATCGGATCGTGGCGATTCAGTCCGCCTAGTTGAAAGATTCCCGATGCGCCTAAAGAAATCGAGATGATCGGCGCGGTCAAATTCCGTTCACTATTATCCTGATGCAATCCTAATTTGTTGCCCGGTAGGTATTTATTGATCAGGCAAGTTTGAGCTTGATAATTAGCCGGGATATATCCCTGTAATTTGAGGTAGTCTATCAGGGTTAAGAGGCTGGGGGTCAGGGATGCCCAGGGTTTTCCAGTGATGGGATGAAGGGTAGTGTAGCGGTATCCAAGGGTATCGCTAATCCAGCCCGTCTCTCCACAGCAAGTCATCTGATAGTGAAATTTCGCTCCCGATTTCATGGTGGGTGTGAATAGGGGCGATTCCGGTAGCACTAGGGTTTGAATTTCTCGGATTAGCGTGTGTTGTGCCGTTTTGGTCAGTAAGGGTAAATGGTGAATGGTCATGAGTTTTTCCTCGTTTTCTCAGTGATCTTGAAAGTAAAAAAGAGACTCTTATGAGCCTCTTTTTCCGTTTCTAAAATTTGATTACTCGATAATTTATTCCGTATGTCTTGCATAATTCGATCATGTGAGCCGTTCCTTTCGATTTCCCGTCCCAAAAGATAACGGCATGAGTTGCGTATTGTGCCATTTCTTCATTTCTTAAATATCCAGCCCGCTTCCCGTACTTTTTCCAATCCGCGGAAAATCTTGTTAGGGTCAATCCTTTCTCTTCCGCGTATCTTTCTCCCAATCGATCCGCTCCTCTCGCCGTACCGCTAATAATTTCTATATCTGAATGTTTTCCGATATAGAAATCCAGTTTTTCTTTTAATAAATTATAATCCGTAAAATCCCTGCGGTGTTGCTGAATTAAGCTATGAATCAGTAAGGAATAGGCACTTCTTGAAACTTCAGATAATGAATTAATAAACGAATAGAGTATCCTAACATTTCTGTAGACTTAGAATAGCAGAGTGTTTGGCGATGCAATCGGGCTAGATAATGTCTTAAACGTGTGTTCTCACCCTCTACTCTGGTCATATAAGTCTTACTAATTATATGGTCGCCCTCTGCTATAAAACATGGATAAACTGACCATCCATCACTCACATAAAAATAGCATACCCAAGACTTAACTAATTCCCATAATGGGCGAAACGTTTCGCTACTATGGTCTCCGATTACCCAACCTAAAATTCCTTTTTTAAAGTGGTCAAAGGCTGTCCACACCCAGATTTTGTTTTTTTTGAGCCAACAAAGGTTTCCAATTCATCCAGTTCCCCTACTTCAGGAATTGTTTCTGGGTCATAGGAACCCCTGGCAAAATTCAAGCACAGATTTTACCCAATTAATTACGGT
>NZ_JADBTB010000125.1:0-4024 GCF_020246405.1 Microcystis sp. M083S1 | reverse complement strand
TTTTTATGGGCAGATATTTTAAAACTGTCTCTTGAAGCTAATTATGATGATTATCTTGAAAAAAAATGATAATTAGACAGAAGTTCTCTATGTGAACAAGAGAACTTTATCTTCTTTTGTTTTCAAAATGAGAATTGCTGGCCAATACCCAATTAACAGACCAAAAACCGCGAATGCGATCATCCATAAAATCATTTGATCATTAAATTTTTCACCAATAGTTCGTTGCTGAATAGCCGCTGCAATCAAATTGAAAATGACATTGACGATAGCACCAACAAAAAGACCAAGAACTGGGTATATGTACTTTCTTTGCATAAACCAATATCGCAACTTTCAAAAGCGTGTTAGCCAGATTAGCTTACTGCAAACAGCCTCCTTTTAAGGAGACTTATCACAGAAGCTTTCTAGGAATCTAGCAAAGATTCTTATATCTGGCTGCACTTTGTCACAAAATTTCACTATTATTTCGGGTAAGGTATCGTAAATCCCTTGATAGATTCAATCGGGACTCACTTCTGGGAAACCCGCTATAGATCTCCTGCAAAAATCAAAAATCTTACCTTAGCTGAGGAGAATCCCAGACAGGAGGAGAAAAAAGACATAAAAAATTTAGTACAAATGCTCTGCTCTCCCTGCTCTGGCGCTCCCTAGCTTACCAGAGGTCGATTGCGACGACAATTATCGCAATGACCACAGCGAAAATTATCGGCATTTTCCTGAAACCCAAAGGCATTTAAGAGAAAGTGCCAACGACAGCGACGGGTATAGAGGTAGGGAAATATCTCATTTCTGGGTTTAAAAGTCATCTTGGCTGAATTATGAGGATAAATAAGCCGATAATGAAAAGGATCGAGCCATTCTAGGCGATCGAGACTGTGTAAAAGGGAGAGAATGAGCGCACCATCGGGAAATTCGGCACTAATCGCCTCTACTTTGCCCTCTAGGGGAATTTGGGCTAAAATTTGCCAAGCTTGTCGGTATTGGCGTTCCTGTTGGGAGTTAAAGAATTTTTGCTGGTTTTTATCGCTATTATCTAACCATCCCGTCGGTTCACTAATTAAGGTGAGAGCCTGCATTTTACCCCCATCGCGACCACCGCGGCCGATTTCCTGTAGGTATTCCGATAGTAAAGCTGGGGGTTGGTAGTGGACAACCCAACGCACATCGGGTTTATTGATACCCATGCCAAAAGCTGAGGTACAGACAACAAAAGTTAAATCCCCCCGCAGCCAATTTTGTTCTATTTCCCGACGCTGAAAGGGGGATAAACCGGCATGATAGGCACTGGTGCGATAGTGGAGAGATTGCAACCATGCCGCTAAATTTTCACTATGGCGACGGGAACGAGTATAGATCAGGCCGGATTGTCGAGGTTGACTGGTGAGGAAGTTTAATAGTTGATGACGACGACAACCGGGGCTAATACATATTTTGGTGCTTAAGTCAAGGTTTTGACGGTAAGGATTTATTAAGAAAAGTTGTGGTTTTTCTAGTTGTAAGATGCGGGTGAGAGTCTCACGGGTAGCGGGGTTAGCGGTGGCGGTAAAAGCAGCGATCGCTATTTGGCTGCCGGCCGGTTTCGATTGCAGAAGAGCGGGACGGACAGCCCCAAGACGACGGTAAGCAGGACGAAAATTGTCGCCCCACTGGGTTAAACAATGGGCCTCGTCGAGGATGAGAGCGTTAATTTTAACGTGGGGAAGGGTTAATTTTGACCAGAGGGGCGGACTTAAGAGGGTTTCCGGCGAAAGATAGAGAAGTCGTAGGGTTTGATCTGCGATCGCTGCTAAGGTTTTCTTTCTCTGTTGTCGGGGGATTTCGTGATGAATCAGGGCAACGGGTAGTTTTTTAGCTAATAATTCCTCCACCTGATTTTCCATCAGGGCCACTAGGGGAGAAATCACTAGGGTTAAGCCGGTTTTTAATAAAGCGGGCAATTGAAAACAGATAGATTTACCGAATCCCGTGGGCATGACAATTAGGGCATCTTGTGCCGCTAGAATTGTCTCGATAATCTCCTGTTGGGGAAAGCGAAAGGCCTCATAGCCCCAAATTTTTTGAAAAATAGTCTGGATGCTTTCGGTATCGTGGGAAGACATGGGTTAACTGCTGGGAATTATGAATTATGAATTATGAATTATGAATTGGGGAGCAGGAGAGTGGGGAGTGGGAATTATGAATTATGAATTGGGGAGAGGGGAGAAGGGAGCGGGGGAGAGGAGAGCATTTGTATCAAAATTCAGGGGCTGGTTTAAAGGCGCAACTGGTTAGAAACCTCTGGGTTAAACAGTTTGAGTGGTTTTGACTATCCCGGACGGGTAACAATTTTTCCCATAATTGAATTTTTTTGCACTTCTTTAATAATCTGTTACACTTATAGCGATCAATCCTTGTCTGGGGAATTACTGATGACTGAACCTGTTAGCACCACTGACCCCGCAGTAGAAACCGCCACCGAAGCGCAACCCAGTTACGTCAAGCTGGCGATGCGGAATATGGTCAAGAAAAAAGGCGTCTCGTTAAAACACTTTTTTTTGACTACAGCAGCCCTATTAGGCTTTTTTGTCGGTGTTTCCTATCTGACGCGTCCCTAGGATGAAATCTGGTGAGTGAGACTTTGCCCCTAGGGGTGGATTTATGCCTACAGGATAATTATTTTGATCCCGGAAATAGTCCTGTGGATGGGGAAACTTGGCACTATTGGTTGGAGACATGGTTAGGCTATCTATCGGATTATCTCCCCGTTGCCGCCGGTTATGAACTAAGTTTGCGTTTAACAGACGATCGAGAAATTCGGACCTATAATTCCCAGTATCGCCACAAAGATCAACCGACGGATGTTCTCGCTTTTGCCGCTCTGGAAGTGGATTTCCCAGTCGATGAGGGCATTTTAGAGACAGAACCTTTATATTTGGGGGATATTATCATCTCTGTGGAGACAGCACAACAACAGGCTTTAACACAAAATCATTCTTTGGCGCGAGAATTGGCCTGG
Source organism: Microcystis sp. M083S1 (assembly GCF_020246405.1). Taxonomy (NCBI): domain Bacteria; kingdom Bacillati; phylum Cyanobacteriota; class Cyanophyceae; order Chroococcales; family Microcystaceae; genus Microcystis; species Microcystis sp. M083S1. Next base: position 1,026 of record NZ_JADBTB010000125.1, on the reverse strand, counting down.
TTAACTGCCCACGCTTGTTTACATCTTTTGGGTTGGGATCATCCCGATGAAACAAGTCTGTTAGAAATGCTATCTTTACAGGAAACTTTGTTAAAAACCGTCGAAATGCCGATACATAGTTAGTTGTTTTTGTCAAGCATTATTGAGGAATATGAAGACAAACTATCATAAAGCCAACCAATCTACCAGCCTATCTAATCCCTATCTCAACAATAACTTTATCCCTCGATCGGGACAGGTGAGTGAGGGCAACAATTCGACTCAAAGAGAATACGCTTGGCAAGTCGCCTCGAATCTATTAGTCAGTTTTCGCTACGCTTGGGCCGGAGTCCGTTATGCTTTTGTCAGTCAAAGAAATTTTCGCATTCACACCCTGATTACCCTAGTAGCGATTAGTTGGGGCTTATTTTTGCGGGTTGATGCCCTGGAAATGGCGATTGTCACCCTTACCTGCGCTCTGGTGATGGTCTTAGAATTAATCAACACTGCCCTAGAATCAGTGGTGGATCTGACGGTGGGGCAATCCTACCATGATTTAGCCAAAATAGCGAAAGATTGTGCCGCTGGTGCCGTTTTAATCGCCTCGATCGCCGCTTTACTCGTAGCGGCTTTTATTTTTATTCCCCATTTATTAGTTTAAGCGGGAAGCTTTTTTCCGTGTTGCCAAAGGCACGGCGTAGCCGTCCAGTAAACAGTGAACAGTGAACTGAAAACTCAAATCTGATCACTGATTACTGTTTACTGAATTTAAACCGCGTAGGGGAAACTTCAGTACAAATGCTCGAACTTCCTCTCCCTGCTGCCAACTCCGGCACTGCGGTGCAGTCTTAACCAGTAATATTAGATAGTCAACAGCTTAACTGATCACTGATAACTGATCACTGATAAGTAGGGTCTGCTGAAAAAGTTTTTCCTGGGGGTAGGGTGTGGGGTGTGGGGTGTGGGGTGTAGGGTTTTACCGATTTTCAGGTGGTCAACTACCTAATTTTCAGGGAAAAAGTACCTCAATTTTCCCCCTGATCACTC
>NZ_JADBTB010000124.1:0-4981 GCF_020246405.1 Microcystis sp. M083S1 | reverse complement strand
GAGTGATTGGGGGGAAAATTTAGGGATTTTTTCCCTGAAAATTAGGTAATTGACCACCTGAAAATGGGTAAAACCCCACACCCCACACCCCACACCCCACACCCTGCCCCCACGAAAAACTTTTTCAGCAGCCCCTAATTAGGGGTAGAATTGAGGCTAGTATTATGGTTGAGCCAGCAATTATTGCAGAAGATATGGGCAAAATCTACACCACGATTACAGTTATCAATCGCGCCGATCAAATTTTAGCAGCAGCGGCTGTGATTTCTCCCGATCAAATTCGCTCTCTTACCCTAGAAAATGTCTTGGTGGATACGGGAGCAACTACTCTTTGTCTAGTGCCAGAAGTAATCTCCCGCTTGGGTTTACAGCTTTTAAAAGAAGTAGATGTGGCTACGGCTAAAGGCATAGGAAAAGTGAGAATTTTTCGCGATGCCACCTTGATTATCGCTGGACGAGAAGGCACTTTTGAATGTTGGGAATTACCCGGAGGTCAAAACAATTTATTAGGAGTAATTCCTTTAGAAGCTTTGGGATTAGAACCAGAGCTTCGCGGCCAAAAATTGCGAGTTTTACCCACGGAATCCAACGAGACTTATTTAACAATTTTATCGAACAAAATAGCTCTATAAAGTAACTTTTTGTCTGACTGTTCCGGCTCTTTCAGCTATAGCGACAATCTCGATTTCTTGACCAGAAACTCCTTTAATTACCCATTCCACCGTACAGCGATAATCTAAACCGTGAGCGAGACTACTATATACTTTATTTGATCGCCCTTCTAAGTGACCGATTTCCTGCTCTAATTTTCCCACTATTAAACTTGCATCATCGACCAAATTTAACTTGACTTGAATGGGACGAACTATCTTTCTTTCCAGTGCTTTTTTACTGGTATAAGTGGGTAAGAATCCCTGATTTTCTAACTGTAAAACCAGATGATAAATACCATTGCCCTCCGACTTAAGATCGAGACGAGAGATAGCTAAAAGAGGTGACATTAAAGCATGGGCAATAGTAAACTGACATTGTTTCTCACATAAATCTGGTAAATACTTTTCTGGGGCATTTTGCCAGACATTTTTAAAGTCCCAACCGCCAATTTCCACCTCTCCCAATTGGGGATGATCAAAACTTTGCCAATTAACAAAACCCTTTCCCGCTAAATTCTCATCATTCCAACGCTGTAACTTCAATTCATCTTCAAAAGGATGCCAGCGAAACCATTGAATATAATCATCTTTTTTCACTCCCGCTTGGGTGGGTGCATCCCATAACTCCACCGTAAAACCATACCAACCAAAATGATCGTAACCATAATCATCCATGGCACCGTTAATCACTTCTTTGGGATGATCACGAAAACCGTGATAGACAGAAACGCATTCATAACCAGTCATTGCTTTTCCCTTATCAGCAATATATTTATACATTTCTAAGTCTTCCACGGGGAAATATTCATCGGGATGGGTGCTATAGGGACGCAACATGACTGCCGAATAGGTATGATAGGTAACGAAGCCATTAATATTGGTGTTATTTGCCCAAAATTCGGCTTCTGCACGGGTTTCTGGCTCGGAAAAAGGAAAATCTCCAGCCCCCTGTTGTTCCCCTTCAGGAACCCAATAAACGGGATAATTGCGGTTAAAATCTAGGCCCTCTAGGGTGGGGGCAGTGGTAAAATTATAGCCATCGTAATCGCGGATTAAACCTTCGGTGAGCAAAGTGTAAAAAGTTCCCTCAAATTCCTCCGGTTCGCGACGCACCATAATGCGAGGATATTGTTCAGAAATTTTCCAAGCGCCACAGGTATCTTTTTGGCGCATTTGTAAGATTAAACCATCGCCGTTAATATCTTCAGGATATAGCCCCGGTTTCTCGTCCGTGTGGGGATAGGGGCGAATACTTGATCGTAACATATAGGGAGTGGTGAGATATTTTTCTGCTCCATCCACGGCTAATCGCGGCAAAATATAGACAGTGTAATGGTCAAGAAGTCTGGTAATTGGCGAATTATGACCGTATTGGCTCAAAAGATGAGAGATAGTATAGAGAGCGACGGCAGAACCTGTTACTTCCCCCGCATGGGTGTTAGCATCAATCCAATAGGCAGGTTTTTCTAAATAGGGGCCTGTGGCTTGATTTGTTAGGGTAGTTAACCAGATATCTCGATTTTCGTAGGTTTTACCGATCGAGGTGAGGCTAATTAAATTAGGATAGGATGAGGCTAGGTTTTTGAGGAAAGAAACTAATTCGGCGTAGGGGTAATAGTGGCTAAAATCAAACATAATCTTCTGCAACTAAAAAAAGGATTCTTGGGTTAATTTGACAAAATATGGGATAATAACAGTAAAAAACTATGGATAGTCAAGATATCGCTCGCTACATTGAAGAAACTAACGGTATTTCCAAGCCTTGGCTGTTGGTGCAATTGCGTCTCAAAAAACTGCAAGAACGTCGTGCCAGTCTTTCCCAACAGGAATACATCCAAGAATTGGATGATATTCAGCAAGACTTAATGAAATTGGGCGAATGGTGGCGAGGAATCGAGTCAGAAGTCTTTAAACCCTAAGCGGTGGCGATAATCTGCAATACTCGCGGTAAATCCTCAAATTCGCCGATGATGCGTTTCACTGGTTGCGGCCAAACCCGGACTAAAGTGGGAATAGCAGAGACATGATTAGATTCTGCTTGTTCTGGATGTTTAGAGATATCGATCACTTTCAGGGTATAGGGATGGTGTAATTCTCGTTCCAGAAGCTGATGGATCGATTCTAGGGTGTGTTTAGTATTGGCATTATTGCCGGAGACAAATAACCGCAAAACATAACCCTTGGGACTAGGGTTAGTATAGTCGGAGTCAGCACCAATCACCGGAGTAGCCGCGGGAAGCTCCTGATAACGGAGAATCAGATCGTGGGATTGCCAAAGCTGGGGAAACTGCTGACGATAGGTTTCTAAGATAGTGGGATTAGAGGATTGTTCCTGCCAAGGTACAGTAAACCAAGCTCGCTCGTCCGTGGCGAAAATAGCATTTAATAAAGGCTGATAGCGACGGACAAGGGGATAGACTTCGGCTCTAGTATGAATACGGTGACTGTAGGGATCTCGCCAGCGATCGATGGTAGCGGTAAAACTAGGAACTAAAAAATGGGGTGGTTCTGGCAACCCTAAAGCGGACTGGAGAGCAGCACAGAGATTCAGATGCCAATGAGTTTGTTTATTAGGATCGATACAGTAAATTAGGTCGCCCCCGGGGGTAAACAGGGCGATGCCTTTAAAAATATCGGGCAACACAATCGCAGAAGTAGCCACTTGAGGGGTTCCCGTAAAGAATAAATAGGAGCTTCTATTTTTCTAGACTACTAAACTCTTGACCCCTGAAGAATTTCCTTCAGGGTTTTTCTAGATTCTACCCCGGAGCATCATCGCCAGTTCATTGGGGACTGGGGACATGGCCAAGGCTACCTCCTCGGTAATCCGTCCCTTTTGATAGAGGTTAAACAGGGATTGATTAGTGGTAATCATGCCGTGGTATTCGCCGTCTTTCATTAATTCAACAATTTCGTCATTTTTGCCGCTGCGAATGTAATCCTTGATGGCATCTGTATTGACGAGAATATCGTAAAAAGCAGCCCGTTTACCGTCGGTGGTGCGACATAAACCCTGCGAGATAATACAAACTAAAGATTCTGCGATCGCCACCCGCGTCGATTCCCGTTCCTCGGCGCTATAAAGAGTTAAAATCCGGTCAAGGGTTTTTACAGCGCTGTTGGTGTGCAGGGTTCCCAGGACTAAGTGACCGGTTTGGGCAGCTTTCAGGGCAGTATTAACGGTGGATTTGTCCCGCATCTCCCCCACCAGAATAATATCTGGGTCTTCCCGCAAACAGGCTTTTAGGGCATTATCGAACTCATGGGTGTGTATTCCCACTTCCCGTTGTTTGATCAAACTGCGACGACTTTCATGGACAAATTCGATCGGGTCTTCGATGGTGATAATATGTTTGGGGTGTTCTTTATTGATGTAATCGATCATGGCTGCTAGGGTGGTGGATTTCCCTGAACCCGTCGGACCGGTGATTAAAATCAATCCCTTCTGCACATCGCACACATCCCGGAAGACCATCGGTAAGCGCAATTGTTCCATAGTGGGGATTTTCATGGGAATCAGACGCAAAACCATCCCCGGACCGCGCAGACTTTCAAAGATATTAATCCGCACCCTAGCGAAGTCGTACTGAGTCGCACCGTCAAATTCTAGGTCTTTTTTAAAGCGAAGGATTTCTTCTTCACCGAGCATTTCGCGTAACCAACTATAAAAAGTGTTGATGTCAATTTCAGGATAGTCGAGAATAATCATTTCGCCACGATCCCGCATCCGGGGTTGTTCTCCAACTCCCAGGTGAACGTCCGAATAACCCCGATCAAAGGCAAACTGGATCAAATATTCTAAGTTGGGTTGATTGGGAGCTCGGCCCGGCCGGGGTGGGGTTTGGGGAGAAGCAGCCTGACTGGGAGCGCGACTTTGGGGAGGACTTGAAGGTGAAATTTGACCATTTTGCGGCATATTTGGCACTTTTTTGACCTGCGTCGCCACCTTTTGGCTCATTTCTTGATTTATCTCTGGTGTGGTTCCCTTGATTAACTCCGAGGGAGGCATCGGGATGGAGGGAACCGGCAGCGGTTGTAGTGGTCGCGAGGAAGAATTGGGATTTTGACTCATTTTTGAACTCTCAAAAATTAATTATGCCAGAACTCTATAGTACAAATTATCTAAGTAAGCTGCAAGGCTGATAGATTGAGGATTAAGGAGCCAGTAGTCTCCAAGTCAGTATTCAGGCTCTCTTGGATTTGGTGGGTAAAGTGTATTCTAAGATACATTCCTCCTAGCGAGGGGGTGGAACGAACCACAAAGACACAAAGGACACAAAGATTGATCGATCCGATGTAAGTTAAACTTATCACACAGAACCTAGAAG
>NZ_JADBTB010000123.1:0-21436 GCF_020246405.1 Microcystis sp. M083S1 | reverse complement strand
GAGCAAGTTTCTTTGTTCTATGTTAAGATGTTGGTGGCTCATTTTGGGTCTGATTTGTTTTTGTTAATGATCAGACAGTACCTGATGAGCCTTTCTTTGTCAACTCTTGAGGTTGATGCGTTTCATTTTTGAATTGGCGATAGTAATTAAACATTTGATAAAAAATTCCTGATGAAATTCTCGAAGCTATTAAGTCAGGAACTGGTGCATGAATAAAGTCTTTTTCTAATATTGAAAATTGTTTATTCTGACAAGGTTTAATAAGTGGATACTGTACCAGTGGATTGAAATTATAGGCTTTGAACCTATCATCTTCATTTTTTCTTTCTTCATATAGATTTACAAACTTTGATTTATCCGCCGAAAGTTGTAATAAAATTTTATTGATAGAATAATCGTCTGGAAGACTTAAACCTTTTTTACGGGCAACTTTAAAATAGTTTCTACTAATACTAAAATGCATAGAAGAAAAACTATATATACAAAAACCAGTATTAATAAAGTCGCTCAAAGAAACATCGCTAATTTCCTGAAATTTTTTTGCAAAATCAAATTTAGGAATATTAGGTAAGTCATTTAATTGTCTGGGTATCTCGTCGAATAGAATAACTGGACGTGCAAATTGACCAAAAATATTCGGTTGAAATGGGAACTGATGACTAACTAAACGGAGCATTAAAAAAACAGGGTTAGAATTAATAAATTCATTTTTAAGTTCTTCATCAAAAGTTATCGGATCTGCCAGTAAATATTTTAAAGTCAAATTTACCAAACATCTAAGATCGTGATATTTAATTGTTGTTTCTACTTTACTAGGAGTGCAAAATCTGATAGCAAATAAAGCCGCCCCAGCATTTAAAAAAGGTAAAAATTCTGGCGTAGTCGCATTAAGCTGTGAATGTTGATTTTTTAAACTGTGTAAAGAATATAAGGCATCTCCTAGCTTAATTTTTTTAAAAGAACTTTGAATCTGAAGTTCTAAACGATTTAGAGCTTGCAAAGAATTTATATTAGGAAGTTGATTTTTGACCATATTTTGCCGTATCTATACAATAGGGGGCTTATTCAGCCCCCCATTAAACTCTAACTACCGCCAATCCTTGCCACATCGCGGGCGTTGGCTTCAAAAGCCGCATCGAGAGCAGAATCGCCGGTTAAACCGGAATCTAACGCCTCTTTAATACACTGCAACATCCGCTTATAATCCTTGGGCATTACTTTAACAAACTGGGGCAACATTTCCGACCAATTTGCTAAAACCAGGGCTGCTTTTTGACTTTGGGTGTAATCAGCATGGCGTTGAATTAACTCGCGTAAATCGTCGATTTCTTCCCCTTCTAGCGCCTCTAAAGCCACCATTTGGGTATTGCAACGAGTGGCGAAATCCCCCGACTCATCGAGGACGTAGGCGACACCACCACTCATCCCGGCGGCGAAATTGCGACCGGTGGGCCCTAAAACAACGACTTTACCCCCCGTCATATACTCGCAGGCGTGGTCGCCAACAGCCTCAACCACCGTAGTCACCCCAGAGTTACGCACCCCAAAACGTTCCCCAGCAACCCCAGAAATATACACCTCACCACTGGTCGCGCCGTATAAAGCCACATTACCGATGATAATATTCTCCTCGGCCACAAAAGTGGAACCTTTGGGCGGATAAACGATGATTTTGCCACCGCTTAAACCCTTACCCACATAATCATTGGCATCCCCTTCTAACTCCAGTGTCACCCCTTTGGGAACAAAAGCACCGAAACTTTGCCCCGCGCTGCCCTGAAAATGGAGATGTACGGTATCTTCGGGTAAACCCTCCCAGTGACGTTTAGTGATTTCGTTGCCTAAAATCGTCCCCACCACGCGGTTAATATTTTTAATCGGTAGTGTCGCCTTGACTTTTTCGCCTTTTTCAATGGCATCCTTGCATAAATCCAGTAAAACGGTTATATCCAAGCACTTATCTAAACCGTGGTCCTGGGGAATCTGGCAATAGCGTCCTACCTCTGGAGCTACCTCCGGTTGATAGAGAATCGGAGTTAGGTCAATTCCTTTCGCTTTCCAATGTTCTACCGCCTGTTTCGGCTCTAATACATCAGTTCGCCCCACCATTTCATTTAAGGTGCGGAATCCCAATTCGGCCATAATTTCCCGCACTTCCTGGGCGATAAATTTCATGAAATTCACCGTATATTCAGGATCCCCGATGAAATTCTTCCGTAATAACGGATCCTGGGTCGCTACCCCCGCCGGACAGGTATTAAGATGACAAACCCGCATCATAATACAGCCTAACGTTACCAGTGGCGCGGTCGAAAAACCGAATTCTTCGGCCCCCAATAGGGTCGCTACCACCACATCGCGGCCGGTTTTCATCTGGCCATCGGTTTCCACCGCAATGCGACTGCGAAGATTATTTAACACCAATGTTTGATGGGTTTCTGCTAGTCCCAACTCCCAGGGTAAACCCGCGTGTTTAATCGAGGTTTGGGGTGACGCGCCGGTCCCACCATCGAAACCAGAGATTAAAACCACGTCGGCGTGAGCTTTAGCGACTCCGGCGGCGATTGTGCCAACTCCCACCTCAGAAACCAGTTTTACGCTCACTCTGGCCGCACGATTGGCATTTTTTAGGTCATGAATCAACTCCGCTAGGTCTTCAATCGAGTAGATATCGTGGTGGGGTGGGGGAGAAATTAAACCAACTCCGGGGGTGGAGTGACGGACTTTGGCAATCCAAGGATAGACTTTTTTACCCGGTAATTGACCGCCTTCCCCCGGTTTTGCCCCCTGGGCCATTTTTATCTGCAATTCTCGCGCTTGGGAGAGGTAAAGACTGGTGACACCAAAACGGCCGGAAGCTACCTGTTTAATGGCACTATTTTTCGAGTCTCCCTGTTCATTTGTCCAAGTGTAGCGCTCGGAATCTTCCCCCCCTTCCCCGGTGTTCGACTTGCCACCGATACGATTCATGGCAATAGCGAGGGATTCGTGGGCCTCTTTGGAAATGGACCCGTAACTCATGGCCCCGGTTTTAAAGCGTTTCATAATCGCTTCAATCGGTTCCACTTCTTCGATGGGGATACTTTCCCGGTTTTTAAAGGTTAATAGTCCCCGCAGGGTGAAGAATTTTTGATTCTGTTGGTTGACCAGTTGGGAATACTTCTTAAAGAGGTCGTATTTGCCCAATTTTACCGCTTGTTGCAGGGTATGAATGGTTTCTGGGCTAAAAAGATGGGCTTCCCCGTCCTTACGCCATTGATATTCACCGCCAATATCGAGGGTATGCACATTAACATCCCGGTCGGGGAAAGCGTGGCCGTGTCTGAGTAAGGATTCTTTGGCAATAATTTCTAAATCGGCCCCTTCAATGCGGGAAGCTGTCCAAGTAAAATAGCGATCGACTACCGATCGATTTAAGCCGATAGCCTCGAATATTTGCGCCCCACGGTAGCTTTGCAGGGTGGAAATGCCAATTTTAGAGGCCACTTTAATTACGCCCTTGGTGGCGGCTTTTATGTAGTTTTTACAGGCGGTCTGGTGGTCAACTCCTACCAATAATCCTTCCTCGATCATACTGCCGAGGGTGGCAAAGGCTAGATAGGGATTAATCGCACCGCAACCATAACCGAGGAGAAGGGCGTAGTGATGCACTTCCCGGGGTTCGCCGGATTCCAGGACAAGGCCCACTCTGGTGCGGGTTCCCTGCCGGATGAGATGATGGTGTAAACCGGCAACCGCCAGCAGTGAGGGAATCGGGGCGTGATTTTTATCGATACCTCGATCGCTTAAAATAATAATGCTTGCGCCCGCTAAAATTGCCTCGTCCACCTCTTGACAAATTGCCTCAATTGTGCTACGCATCCCCTCGACTCCCGAAGTGGGATCGAAGAGAATGGGAATAGTCACGGTTTTAAATTCGCTATTGCCCTGTAAACGCGCTAATTGGGCGTTAGTGAGGATGGGAGAGTTAAGTTTAATCAGGTGACAGCTTTCGGGCTGCGGATCCAGGAGATTTCTCTCAGCGCCGATAGTGGTGATGGGAGAGGTGATAATTTCTTCGCGAATTGAGTCAATCGGGGGGTTAGTGACTTGGGCGAATAACTGCTGAAAGTAATCATAAAGCAGTTTTGGCCGATCGGACAAGACGGCTAGGGGTGTATCGGAACCCATGGAACCCACTGCTTCCACTCCATCCCGGCCCATGGGGGCTAATAAAAGACGTAATTCCTCAAAAGTGTAACCGAAAGCGGTTTGCTGTTGAATTAGGGAAACAGAAGTTTCCGGTGGAGCAGTTTCCACCGCCGGTAAATCGTCTAAATTGACTAAATTTTCGTTTAACCACTGGCGATAGGGTTTAGCGTTGGCAATAGCTTCTTTTATTTCCTCATCGGCCACGATACGACCTTCTTTCATATCCACAAGGAACATCCGGCCGGGTTGCAGACGACCTTTAAAAGCGACGCGTTCCGGTTCAATGGGTAAAACTCCCGCTTCCGATGCCATAATTACTAGGTCATCCTTGGTGACGTAGTAACGGGAAGGACGTAAACCATTGCGGTCTAACACTGCTCCCATCATCGTACCATCGGTAAAAGCGATCGAGGCCGGACCATCCCAGGGTTCCATCAAACAGGAATGGTATTCATAAAAGGCTTTTTTCTCATCACTCATCGATTCGTGGGCTGCCCAGGGTTCAGGAATCATCATCATGACAGCGTGAGGAAGAGAACGCCCCGATAAAACCATTAATTCTAGGGCATTATCAAAAATTAAGGAGTCACTACCCTCGATATTAATAACCGGCTGGATTCTTTTGATGTCTTCCCCGAATAAGGGTGAGGCAAACATCGACTGACGGGCGTGCATCCAGTTAATATTACCTCGCAGGGTATTAATTTCGCCATTGTGGGCAATATAACGGTAAGGGTGGGCGCGTTCCCAACTGGGGAAGGTATTGGTACTAAAACGGGAATGGACTAATCCTAAAGCACTTTGAAAGTCGGGGTCGTGTAAATCGGGAAAATAGTCACCCACCTGTACCGGCATTAATTGCCCTTTATAGACAATGGTACGACTAGAAATACTGCAAGGATACCAGTAACGATTAAAGGATTGACGATTAAGGTGGGAACGCTTGCGAATAACGTATAATTTGCGTTCAAAGGCCAGATCATCGCTTAAATTGGCATCGCGTTCGATGAAAACCTGTTCGATAAAGGGTTCGGTAGATTTGGCCGAATTGCCCAAACTAGAGTTATCCGTGGGAACATCACGCCAACCGAGAACTTTTAACCCCTCTTCGGCGGCGATTTTCTCGAATTCCTGGCGACTTTTCCCGCGAATTTCGGCATCAGGGGCCGTGTAGAGCATTCCTACCCCGTATTGTCCGGCTGCTGGTAAGGTAAAACCTAGATTACTGGTCACTTTCCGGAAAAATAGGTCAGGGATTTGGCATAAAATACCCGCCCCATCTCCGGTATTTTTTTCCGCACCGCACGCGCCACGGTGATCGAGGTTTAGTAAAATTGTTAAGGCCTGTTCAACAATATCGTGGGACTTTTTACCCGTTTTATGAACGATAAAACCGACACCACAAGCATCATGTTCAAATTGGGGATCGTATAGTCCTTGTTTCCGTGGAGTTTGATTGTTATTCATCTTGTCTAATAGCCTAGCAGTCTGGAAGGGAATGGCCTAGAGGGTGAGCCAGAGTAGCGATTCTAGGTATATCAATTCTGTATCCAGACTGGACCTTCGGTCTTATATCTTAAGGAAATGTTTCGATGTGACAAGGGTTCCTCTCGCTGCTTTACCCCCTGATCGAGATCGCTTTTCCGATACAAGTTCGATCGCTCCTATAATCGAAGAAATACTCGATCGCTATCTCGATCCCGTTCGATTGATTCTTTCTGCTCTTTCTCGCCATTTTTTTGAATTTTCTGTAATTACCTCGCCCATCGATCGGGCTTTTTCCGCCGCATCCCGCGCCATTTCCAGAATTTCCTCTAGTTCCCGTTCATTTAGTCCTGTTTCTTTTCCTTCCATCACCGTAAACCCTCCAAGCGATTTTTAACCTTATTCTAGTCTCTAAAATACGTCCTAACTCGCTCCCTTAACTCTAGAGCTAAAGTAGAGATAGGGTTTAATTGGAGCCATGTATGGAAGCGATCGAATTTAGGACGGTTATTCATAAGGGTCGGGTGAGCGTTCCCCCCCGATATTCTTCTCGATGGGAAGGTAAGATGATACGCGTGATTGTTTTGGATGACTCGGAAATCGTCCCCGATCCGAGCCAGAAAACTGAAAAAACGATGTTCGAGGCGATTTCTTTAAATACACGGGGATTTAGATTCGATCGGGACGAGGCTAATGCCCGATAAAGTTTTTTTTGATAGTTTAATACTGGCCAGCGCTCTGGAAGCGGGCTGTCAAATTCTCTACAGTGAAGATTTACAACATGGTCAGCGAATCGAGAATCAATTGATGATTATTAATCCCTTTAGTTAAGTAGGTAGGCGTTAAAAGTTGTCAGACACCCCCCTTGATAAGTAGGGTTGATTCATGAATCAACCCTACTTATAATCAACCCTAGTGACTTGCGTGAGAATAATATCCCAATCGATCAGAGGGCGCAAGCTTTGCGCCCCTACAGTAACGGATTTTGTCCACAATGTAGGGGCGAACTGCGTTCGCCCAAAAGGTACATTATCAAAGCGCAAGTCCCCTACTATGAATCAACCCTAGGAGGGCAGGGGGGATCAATCGGTCAAAATTACTTTTCCAGTTTCCGGCCTTTGCACAATAAACCCACCCCGGCAACGGAGAGTAAACCGAGAACCGTCGCAGGTTCGGGAACGGTGGTAGTGCCAGCCGGGGTCAGGGAATAATTGGTGATAACGAAGGGTTCGCTAACAGAACCGTAGCCAGCGCCGGAAGCGAAAAGCTCAACCGGAGATCCAAAGCCAGCGGGTCTAAAGCCGAATCCATTATTATCACACAACGTCGTGTCACAAGCGGTAAAATCTAGTCCTGATCCGTCTAAGGATAGCACCGCCTGACCCGTTACAGAACCACTAGAGATGACACCGGCAAAAGAACCTACGAACGGAAGAGCGGGGGCGGCAGAGCCGTTAAAGGTGGTATTACTGATAGAACTGACGAATACCGTGTTGTTATCTGGTTGCAGGGTTCCGTCCACCGTCGCAGTGATGGTTCCTAAGCTGGAGGTGTAGGAAAAGTTAAAAGTTGCGGCGCTGGCAACTGGTGCGAGGGTGGCGGTGGCTACCGTGGCGAGGGCGACGGTTAGGGGTTTGTTGAAGTATTTTTTCAGGGACATATTCTGACTTGAATTTGTTTAAAGTCTAGCCAAATCTTACCCCCCCCCCCCCCGATTTTGTCAAGGTTGTTGCTATTTATATTTATTATGCTTTATCTAGCTATTGATTACTCGATTGGGGATTGAGGGCGATCTCCCAAGAGAGCGGCGAAGTGGTGCGCTTTTCTGGGGTGCGGGGAGCGATCGGTAAAATTGACATATACTATGATTATCAGAGCGATCGATGTTTAAGTAGGTAGGCGTTAAAAATTATCAGATGCCCCCCTTATTAAGGGAGATCCCCCCGCCTATCGGCACCCCCCTTATCAAGGGGGGCAGGGGGGATCGGCACCCCCCTTATCAAGGGGGGCAGGGGGGATCGAACCTAAAATCCATTTTTAATTTAATTATAACCAGCTACTTATCTAAGTTAAAGAGAACAATAAAACTAGCGATCGATGGGCGTGATCAGTAAAGTCAAATTACGAGAGTTTTGGGAGCGCCACTCGGACGCAGAAGAAGCTCTTAGGGATTGGTATAACTTCGCTAGTAAGGCTAACTGGAAAAATTTAGTAGAGGTTCAAGGTCGCTTGCAGTATCAACCGAAACCGATTAATAACTCCCAAGAATACGAGCGATTTTTAAGCATAATTGAAGGGATGATGTCACGCGAGTTAAGCAATGACGAAGGACTATTATTCGATTTATTGGTGTTATTAGTGGAAGAATACGAGCGGAAACATTATCCGATCGCCCGAACAAATCCTACCGCTACGTTAGAATCGTTACTGGATGAATTCGATATCGATAGGGAGTGTCTTGTGGATATTTTCGGCGATCGGGATAGAGTAGAATCGGTGATAGGGGGGAAACAGGCGATCGCTCCCTCTCAAGCCGAGTCTCTAGCCAAATTTTTTAATCGTTTAAGTGCGAAACTGGCGTTAAGCGCCCGTGATTTTCTCTTGTAGCCTCGCTTTTCCCTCGGGGACTGGGGGGGAAGACCATATAACAAATCCTTACTTTCTTCAGAGGTTAGATTAATTAAGATAATGTTACAAAACTTTATGAAAAAGCCGTAGTATGATAATTTACGCCAGTAAAGCGAACACAATAAGGAGCAACACCCATAATGCAGTCGGCCGAGATGTTGCTGACAGTCCCCAAAGAGTATTTAAAAGCACCGGGGGGCTTCAACCCAAACGTTACCATGTTTTTCAGTGCCTTGAGCCTAATAACCCTATCTACCTGTGGCTATTGGCTATGGTCCTGGCCTGACTGGATTTGTTTTAGTGCTAATGTCCTCGCTTTACATTTATCGGGGACAGTTATCCACGATGCCTCTCATAATTCTGCCCATAGTAATCGGCTATTTAATGCTATTTTAGGTCATGGCAGTGCTTTAATGCTCGGTTTTGCCTTTCCGGTCTTCACTAGAGTCCATTTACAGCACCACGCTCACGTTAACGATCCCGAAAATGATCCGGATCATTTTGTCTCCACTGGCGGCCCTTTGTGGATGATTGCGGCCAGATTTTTTTATCACGAGATTTTCTTTTTTAAGCGGCAACTCTGGCGGAAATACGAACTGCTGGAATGGTTCCTCAGTCGTCTTTTTGTGGCTACCATAGTCATCGTCGCCTGTCAATACGGTTTTATCAGCTATGTGATGAATTTTTGGTTTGTTCCTGCTTTAGTGGTGGGAATTGCCCTCGGTTTATTTTTCGATTATCTACCCCATCGTCCTTTCCAAGAGCGTAATCGTTGGAAAAATGCCCGCGTTTACCCCAGTCCCCTGTTAAATCTGCTGATTTTAGGGCAGAATTATCATCTCGTGCATCATCTCTGGCCGTCGATTCCCTGGTACAAATACCAACCGGCATACTATGCCACTAAACCGCTTTTAGACGCAAAAGAGTGTGAACAGTCTTTAGGTTTACTGCAAGGTAAGAATTTCTGGAGTTTCCTCTACGATGTCTTTTTGGGGATTCGCTTTCACTCCCATTCTTCTAAATCTAGCTCATAGCAGTTATCGTAATGGTGAGGTACAAGGTTTCCGTTTTGGGAAGTCGGTGGTCGATTTTATGAGAAACTCTGTATCTGTAATGGTTTCTTTGTCAACTTGATTTTTTTAAGGAGGATTTTATGGGTCAGCATTGGGGAAAAGCCTTAATTTTAACAACAACTTTCTTGACAATTAACATCGATTATGCTAGGTCTTTAACCTTTGGTGAGGCCGTTGGTATTGGAGCGGGGGCCTTGTTAATCAACCGGGCGGTACAGGATAATAGACAACGTTATCGATTTGTGCCACCAGAGCAAGAATTTCAGCGCGGACTAGAGGACGGGTTTAACTTTGCCCGCTATGATAATCCGCGCAATTCTAGAGACTACGATGACGGTTTTATCGAGGGAAGAAGACGGCGGGAGTCGGGTTGGTCCAGTCCCAACCGGAGAGGTTGATTATTTTTTTGGTCTGCGTCCCACTTCGGCGGTTTCTTGAATGGAAAAGATCCTCAATTTACCGTCGATGGGAGCGACTTTAGCCACTGCTTCCGATGCCACTATATAGTTATCACCCTCGGTGTTGGTAATATTGATTACCCGCTCGCGAGTGATAATCGCCATCTCCTCATTAGCAAGAATATCCACGTCCCAATTCTCAGAAAGAACCTCTATACTTCTAATATTTTTGTAGGATTCCTCTAAAAATATTTTATGTTCCGTGATGCCATTTAACTCAAAAATTTCGGTACTAGCATCGGTTTTAATGGTCAATTGCGAGGAAATAAACGGGGCATAGTGTTTGAGGATTAGGGCGATATTTTTATCTTTAATAGCGGTTTCAATGTCTTGAATCATTGCTTTAATTTCCGCTTCCTTGATTGTTTGTCCCCCATCGCGATTACTCGATTGTTTCACCGGCACTATCGAGGGATTAGCGTGGACAAAAGGGGGGGAGATGCTGGGGAGAAGGGATAAACCGAGCAATAGAACAATTAATTGGGGAGAACGCATAATTTAATAAACTTGGTAAATTCAACCCGAATCATAGCATTTTCTCGTTACCGAATAAATCCTCAAGCTGAAAGTCCCCGGTTAGGGAAGCTAACAGAGCAAAATTCTGGCTGTGCAAAGTCTAGGTTGATCCTTTAGCTATTTTTGGCTTGATATTTCCAGAATAACGGGGGTATGATCGCTAGGTTTTTCTTGTTTTCTGGGTTCTCGATCGATCAGACAATTAACGGCTTTTTCGTATAGCTGAGGAGTTAAATAAAGATGATCGATTCGCCAACCTCGGTTACGAGCAAAACCGCCGCTGCGATAATCCCACCAACTATAATGTCCTGGGTCCGATGTGAATTTTCTAAAGGCATCTTGTAAGCCAATTTCTAAGACCTTTTCTAAAGCTTCTCTTTCTTTAGCTGAAGACATGATATGATTTTCTTTGCCTTTGGGATCATAAATATCTTTATCTTCTAAGGCAATATTAAAATCTCCGCAGATACATAATTCTTCAGGTTGAGAATTAATAATTTTATCTAGATATTTCCTAAGAGTTTCTAACCATTTAAGCTTATAGATATACTTGTCACTATCTAGGGAAGAACCATTAGGAACGTAGAGATTAATAATCCGAATATCGCCGATTACTCCAGTAATTAGCCGTTTCTGTTCGTCCAGTTCTCCTGTTAAATTTTCGCCGATAATGGGACTAAATCCCACAGTGATATCCTCCATGGGTTTCTGGCTAAAAATCGCCACACCATTATAGGATTTTTGTCCAGAAATATAGAGATGATAACCCAAAGATTCAAAAGCTTCTCTGGGAAAATCTCGATCGATTACCTTGGTTTCTTGCAAGCATAAAACCTCAACGGAATTGAGTTGTAACCAGTTAATTACCTGCTCTTGTCGGCTGCGAATCGAGTTGACATTCCATGTGGCGATTTTCATAGCTAGGGTCTGCTGAAAAAGTTTGTTGGTGGGGGCAGGGTGTGGGGTGTGGGGTGTGGGGTGTAGGGTTTTACCGATTTTGAGGTAGTCAGTTACCTAATTTTTAGGGAAAAAGTACCTGAATTTTACCCCCGATCCCTCCAATGGTCGGCACTTTTTGAGGTCAAAAAAGTCTAAAAGCCTTATCCAACAAGGTTTTTAGATTTATTCAGCAAGCCCTAGCTAAAAACCGAGAATTTTTCTCACACTTCCTCAGCAAAACTACTGCGACGCACAAACTCAAAGGGACCGGCGATCGAACCCCAGACTAATTGATCGGTTTCGGGATCTAAACCGCGATCAACGCTAATTAATCCCCGTTCACTAATTTCAAAACTATTATCCAAATAAGTCATTCTATCTTTGCGAAAGACTAAACATTGTTTACCCGGTTTCACCACCCCTTTAAAACTGTTACCTGTCCAAGTGACATTCATATCACAACCCGCCATCGGTTCTAATAGTTCTAAGCTGAGATTTTTGAGACGCTGGGGTTCTCTAGAAGCACCAAAAAAGTTAGCTTCCTCTTTAACTTTAAAGTTTTCTAGTTCAATATGGTCATCGACTACCGACAATTTAAATACTCGCAAACGATAGGGAGTATTGAGCATAAAATCGTAGGCCTGCTCTAAAAATAAACTGGTTCCCCCCAGTAATTCATCGGGTAAAGGACGCATACACACGCGAATATGGGCGAAAAAAGGCGGATTAGCAAAAGCTTGTTCTTGATTACTAAAATCCGCCGCCATCCAGCGTGCTAGGGTTTTTAGATCCGTGGGATGAGTCATAGTTTTTGAGATGTGAATGGCTATTAGCTATCAGCCATCAGCTAGTTAATTGCTCTGATAAGTTTTCACCGATTACTGATAACTATGCCCCGATAATTGTTATTGTGCAATTACTTTAATTTCTATATCGGCACTAACTTCGGGATGGAGTTTGACTTGTACTTTATAGACTCCTAATTGACCGATATCGGGGACGGTAATACCACGGCGATCGATTTCTAATTTAGCATTTTCTAGAATAACCGTGGCCACATCTTGACTGGTGACAGTACCAAAAATTGCCTCATTTTCACCCACCTGTTTAGGGATGGTGTAGGGACTGAGTTTTTCGATCGCAGTTTTTCTGGTTTCCGCTTCTTGTTTTTCAGCGAGGAGACGTTGACGCT
This sequence comes from Microcystis sp. M083S1, assembly GCF_020246405.1. Lineage (NCBI taxonomy): Bacteria > Bacillati > Cyanobacteriota > Cyanophyceae > Chroococcales > Microcystaceae > Microcystis > Microcystis sp. M083S1. Next base: position 8,954 of record NZ_JADBTB010000123.1, on the reverse strand, counting down.
CTTTTTCTTTCCTAAATTCTGCCTGTTTAATCGCGCCCTTGGTGGCTAAAACGGCCACACCTTGGGGGATAAGGTAATTGCGGGCATAACCGGGGGCTACTTCCACCACATCGCCATTTTCGCCTAATTTGCTGACTTTTTGATTGAGGATAACCTGCATTCGTTTCGCCATGATCTTGACCTAAAACAATAGTTCCAAAACCCCTATCATACCATGCAATCGTCAAGTCTCGATCACAAGTTAGTTATTGCCGGCGGCGATTATTTGGGTTAATAGGGGGCCGATTGCCTGAAAGGCCGAGGGTAAAACCGCTACGGTGGCGGCTGCGATAATAATTGTTGTGGCTAATCTCAGCACTTTCTCGGAGGCTTTTTCGTAGGTGTCAAATTTATAGTCGAGCTTGTCTAATCTTTGGTCTATTTCCTGAAAGCGTTGCCCCATAGCATCAAAACGTTGGTCTATTTCCTGAAAGCGTTGCCCCATAGCATCAAAACTTTGGTCTATCGCTTCAAAACGTTGGTCTATCGCCTCAAAACTTTGGTCTATCGCTTCAAAACGTTGATTTACTGCTGTTTGGAAGCTTTTCAATTCGTTGAGAACATCGGTTAGGGTGGGTTCTTGAGTGGACATAGTGACACCTAGGGGAATTTGATCGCCTAGCACAATTATAACGTTAAGTCAAGCTTTTTTGATGATAATTAACGTTTTTGTCGGTAATATTTTGATCTTGTTCAGGTGTTGGAGACAACCAGTATTTCTATTCTAATAAGGTCTCTTTAATTGTTGTTAAAACTTTGCTATCTTTGACCATCCAAGCATGAAGCAATACGGGAATGGAAATTTCTTTGCCCACCGATAAACGGGAACTATGGGCAGGAAATATCATTAAATCGTAGGGAGTCCAGATAATTGTGGTTTTAATTTTATTTAAAATTTGTTGACAATCTTGATTTAAATCCTCTAGAAATTGACTCCCCGGCTGCATTTGTCTAATCCCATCTAAGGGTAAACTATACGCGGTTAAAGTGCCTCGATTCGGAGCAGAAATATTTAGGTAACGTTGCACTCTTGCCACTCCTCCCAATCTTTGCAGGTAGTAGCGGGTAATTAATCCTCCCATACTAAACCCAATCAGATCTACTTTCTGCTCTTTAGCAAAGTTTTTCTCGATATAATTGTCCACCTGACCTGCTAAAACTTCTAACTTTTCGTAACCATGATTGGGAATTAGGTTAAAACTATGCACCTGCCAACCATGATAATTTAAATACTCGCTCATCGGTTTAAAAACAGCCGTAGTGTCCAGAAAACCATGCACCAAAACAACGGGATTCATAGATGAGATTTTATCCTTGAATTCTGAATCTATTCTAACGGATGATCGGGGTAATGAGCGAAAAATTTTGGGGAAGAGCCTATCTACTAGGTACGGCTACCGGCAACTTCTAAGGATTAGGGAAAAAACCAAAAAGTTTAGCGGCACCTCCTAAAATAGCGACCACCAGTGCTATCAGAATCCCTCGATTGGTGAATTCCTGATAGGCAACCCTTGCAGTTAATCCATTGATTTTTTCGTCTAAAGCTTTAATATCTCCCTTGAGTTCGGCCTGTCCTATTTCTACTTTAGTTAACCGGTCTTCTATCTTGTCAAATCTCTCGTCAATACGGTTTTCCAGAGAGTCGATTTTCTCGTCAATACGTTTTTCCAGAGAGTCGATTTTCTCGTCAATACGTTTTTCCAGAGAGTCGATTTTCTCGTCAAGGCGTTTTTCCAGAGAGTCGATTTTCCCCTCAATCCTTGTCAGGACAGCTTCTAGGGAATAAGTGACAGTTTCGTTAGACATTTTGAGCAACTCCAAAAGTCAAATCTTCAGGGGTAAATGCTGGAGGCTATATTTTACGGAAAAATCAGGGGTCTATAGGCGGACACGGATTCCCATTATAAGAAAATTATAAGTCAAGACTTGAGTTTTTGTCAAGCTTTTTTTTGACGGCAATCAATGGCAAGAATTTCGGGGAAGTATTTAGCCACCGATGCCTAACCGTCCTGCTAAACTAGGGCTTAAAGGAATCAGAGTCGCTAACATTAAAAAGAGTAGTAATAAACCCCAACCAGCGCGGGTGTCATCGGGTTCGGTTAACTCATTTAAACTCGGTCTTTCCAACTCTCTTTGTAAAAAAGCGACTAAAATTGTCCAATAGAGAGGAATCGGATTACTGGGATTAACTAAGGAAATAATGCCCAAAATGACCAAAGTGGCCACAGTGGTGCGGCGGGCAATTTTGCGACCATAAATAGCCTGAACAATTCTGCCACCATCTAACTGTCCTGCGGGCAGTAAATTAAGGGCGGTAATCACCAATCCTAACCAACCGATAACAGTTAAAGGATGCACGGAGATAACGGCATTTTGTAACTCGTCGCCCAAAACTATCCGCGCTAAAAAACTCACTAAAATTGAACTTTGGAAAAAGGTACTAGGGATTTGAAAAAGGCTGGCCGAATTAGATAAAGTTAGTCCAACAATTAATAAGATTAAAGAAACCAAACCTCCCAAAGCAGGACCAGCGAAAGCTATATCAAATAGGACACTGCGGTTAGGTAATAAAGATTCAAAACGAGTAATCGCCCCAAAAGAACCAATCTGCCAAGTGGGAAGAAAATAGGGTAAACTGAGACGAACATTATGGCGTTTAGCGATAATTAGATGACCGATTTCGTGGGCAATTAATACCGACCATAAACCCAAACTCAGGGGAATTGCTTCTCGATATCTCTGCCAATTACTAAACAAATCAAAACCCAATAAAATTCCCGCCGCTTCTAAGCTGGTGACAATGGTGGCTACTAACAAAACTAAAGAGAGATTTTTTTGAGCAAGAGTGGCAGGACTAGGATCGTTAGTTTTGGGAAGGATAATTACCACAGGTTTTTCCTCGGTTCCTTCCACCAGAAATAAACGATATTTATCGCCAAAATGATTACTTAATTTCTGGGTTAAGCGAGAGTGAACGATATCCGGTTCTCCTCGTAAATTGCCTTTAAAAATTGCCCCTTCCTGAAAAGAGATAGTCTCGGTGGCAAAAAAAGTATCTATCCCAAAAATGCTCTGAATAACTTTTAAATCCTCTTCGGGAATTGGAATCACATCTGGTACAATTACTGTCACCGCTGCCGTGGTTTCTAGAGGAGTAACGGACTGGCTAACTGCCTGGTTAAATTTCGGTTCAATTATCTGATTGGTTTTCAGTAAGCGTAAACGGTTGCCCAAATAAATATAGATAATGGTGGAAGCAACCAGTAAAAAGAGAATTACCGCTAGATTGAGATAAATTCCCGCCGCAAATAGCCCGAAAAAAATTAACCAAGGAGCGATTAGTACCAAGGATTGTAACCAAGGTAAAATTCCCAGTTGGCCGTAGGGTTTAGCTCGATAAAAACTCCAAGTCAAGATAGCACCAGCGACGAGGAAAATAACAGCGACCGCAGCAATTTCCGAAGAAATATTAACCATAGGAAAGTCAAAATCAATAGGTTTTTATCAATCAATTTGATTATAAGCTTGCAGGGCGGCCCGTAATTGCCCTCGATGCTTTTGTAACAATTCTTGTCCTGCCGCCGCCGAAAGTCCCGTTTTCTGCATTAACAAAGCCAGTTTAACCCGGCGGCCACTTTTTTCCAGTAAAATTGCCGCTTCCTCACGACTAATATCGCTAAGGTTACAGATAATCCGCAGGGCGCGGTCATGGAGTTTATGATTAGTAACAGCCACATCGACCATCTGGTTGCCGTAAACCTTGCCTAACATGACCATTGTCCCTGTGGAAAGGATATTTAAAGCCATTTTCGTCACCGTTCCCGCTTTCAGGCGGGTGGAGCCGGCCAGAAGTTCTGGTCCGGTCAATAAGCGGATATCCACATCCACCGCGATCTCGACTTGTTCGGCGGGGACACAACTAATAGCAATCGTCGTCGCACCTCGCTGTTTTGCCGCCTGTAAAGCCCCGTGAACGTAGGGGGTGGTACCCCCGGCGGTAATCCCCACTACCACGTCTAATTCGTCAATTTCTCGCTGGGCAATCACGGCCGCCCCATCTTCCGCTTTATCCTCCAAATCTTCGGAACTACGCACCAGCGCCGCCGCTCCACCAGCAATAATTCCCTGTACCAATTCCGGGGGAGTGCAGAAGGTGGGAGGACATTCGGCCGCGTCCAAAACCCCCAGCCGGCCACTGGTTCCCGCCCCAATGTAAAAGAGTCTACCACCTTTAGCCAGAGCTTGACTGGTCAGGGAGATCGCTAGGGCCAATTCTTGCCGGGCTATGGCGATCGCTGTTAGGGTTTGGGCATCCTCGCGATTGAAGAGATCCACCAATTCGAGCGGGTTTAATTGGTCTAAATTGAGGCTGTTTGGGTTAATTTGTTCGGTTAACAGGTGTCCTCTGCTTTCCCACTGTTCCATAACGGTTTAATTGAGTTTTTCGTAAGATTATTTTCAGTATATAGCCAATCGGTGGGCTAAAAGCTTGACAATTGCCGCCCGAATATTAGATAATAGTAAATTGTGTCAATTCCTGCTCGGATCAGGTGAGGACATTAGCACAAAAGCTGGAATTTTTTCAGCTACCTGTACGGCAAAACGAGCGCAGAAAATTCATGAGTTACGCAATTATTGAGACCGGTGGCAAACAGATTCGGGTAGAACCCGGTCGCTATTACGATATCGAACTTCTTCACGTCGATGAACAAAGTACCCATACCATCGACAAAGTGCTATTAATCCATGATGAGGATGATATTAGCATCGGTCAGCCCTTTATCGAAGGGGCTACCGTGGAAGGGACTGTCATGCAACATCGTCGGGGCAAAAAAGTTATTGTCTATAAAATGCGCCCGAAAAAGAAAACCCGTAAAAAACGCGGTCATCGTCAAGAAATTACCCGTTTTATGATTGATTCAATCAATTATAACGGTAAAACCCTAGTCGCCACTGCTGCTACCTCCGGCGCTGAAGTTGTGGAAGATAGTAGCGATGAAGAAGAATAACTTTTAGAATCAAAAAAGCATTTGGAGAGAAATTATGGCTCATAAGAAAGGTACGGGTAGTACCCGCAACGGACGCGATTCTCGTTCCCAACGCCTAGGCGTTAAGCGCTACGGTGGTCAAGTGGTAAAAGCGGGAAATATTCTCATCCGTCAACGGGGTACTAAAGTTCACCCGGGTAAAAATGTCGGTCGTGGTGGCGATGATACTTTATTCGCTTTAATTGATGGTGTGGTCAAATTTGAATACAAGGATAAAAGTCGCCGTCAAGTTAGCGTTTATCCTGCTGAAGTTAGCGCTAGTTAATCCCATCAACCCTGATTGATTTTTTCCCTGTAACCTCCTAACTCATCCTAGGGGGTTTTTCAAATAATTTATATCTGTTGACAGGGTAGATCGAACACTCATGGATTAAAATAGTCCGAAAGTAGCTCGGAAAAGATGGACTCACCATGATTTTTAAAATTGCCGATATCTTAAAAAATTTGCCCTGGTCTTTCGATTCTACTGCCGAATTACCCTGGTTAGATCGATCGCGAGCGGAAAAATCCCTGCAAAAAGCTCGTCAACAACGGCGAATTTCCGAACGAGAATATCAACTCCTCGACCATTGGCGAGAATTGGGTTATTGTATTGTCAAAGATTTAATTCCCGCAACGGCGATCGATAATTTAGTAGCAGAATTAGCCGATTTATTTTTCCTAGAATCGGCTATCCCTGGATTAAGAATTGAAGGCATTCAAGCAGAAAATCTACCAGCGAGTTTAAGTCACGAGCAAGTTTTAGCCCTAGATATCGAGCAAAGAAAAGCCTTAGTTAATTCTATTTGGCGACTCCATGCCTTTCATGAGATTTCCCCCGCTGCTCGAGCAATTTTTGACAATCAAAATCTGAGAGATTTAGTTAATTTAATTATTGGCAAATCCTGCGAACCGAGATATTCCATCAACTTTCTGCACGGTACAGAGCAGGGGTTGCATGAGGATATGGCAGTTTTTTATGTTCATCCTGCTAATCATTTAGTCGGTGTTTGGATTGCCTTGGAAGATATTTCCGCCGATGCTGGCCCACTAATTTTTTATCCTAAATCTCATAAAAATATCAAAGTAACTGACTTTTTTCCAGACTATCCCGCCGTCAATCTTAAAAATATTACTGCCGCTCAAATTCCCCAATACCAAGATTATGTTAACCAGCGCGCTCACAATTATGACTGTCAATCATTTACTGCTAAAAAAGGAGAGATTCTTCTCTGGCACGGAATGTTAATTCATGGTGGTGGGAAGATTAATAATAACCTGCTAACCCGTAAATCGATGGTAATTCATTTTATTGCCGAGGGTGGCGATTACAACGATCGGGCTTTGGGGCCTTTTAATTGGTAAGATTAATGTACCAATAATAACTCGGAATTAATCGCACTAATTAGGGCTGGCTGAATAAAGGTAAAATATAGACGAGGTAAGGGGTTTGGGGCTTTTTTGCGAAGCAGGTGCAAGATTTTGAAAGTAGGGGCGAAGCATTGAGGTAATAACCTATCGCTGAAACCGTAGATTTCCTATCCGAATGCTTCTACTTTGTGAACAGGATTTGGTATAACTGATCACCGATCACTGATTAAGCGGTAGCCTCTAAAAATACGCCTAAATTGCGGAATTTTTGATAACGAGATTCGCGCCGTTGTTGGGGAGTTAACAAAGATAAAGCCTCTAAATTTTCACTAATAGCGGCTTTTAAATTGGCTGCCGCTTTAATCGGATCAGCATGGGCTCCTCTGGAGGGTTCAGGAACGATCTGATCGATAATATTTAACTCTTTTAAATCTTTTGAGGTAATTTTGAGGGCAACTGCTGCTTTATCGGATTTTTTGGCATCTTTCCAGAGAATGGCGGCACAAGCTTCGGGAGTCGCCACGGTATAGACAGAATGCTCTAACATTAATAGGCGATCGCCGACACCAATCCCCAAAGCGCCGCCGGAACCACCTTCGCCAATAACAGTACAAATGATCGGTACATCTAAACGGAACATCTCCCGAAGATTATAGGCGATCGCTTCCCCTTGACCTAATTTTTCCGCTTCCACCCCCGCCCAGGCGCCGGGGGTGTCAATAAAGGTTAAAATTGGCTGATTAAACTGATGGGCGTGTTCCATTAAACGCATGGCTTTACGATAACCGCCGGGGGCAGCCATGCCGAAATTTCTAGCCACATTATCCTTAGTATCCCGGCCTTTTTGATGTCCGATAATCACCACGGGACGACCGTTAAAACGGGCAACACCACCCACAAGGGCAGGATCGTCGTAACCACCGCGATCACCGTGTAACTCGAACCATTCATCGGTGATTGCCTGAATATAGTCTAGGGTACTGGGGCGCCGGGGATGACGGGCTAATTGTAGCCTTTGGGAAGGGGTGAGATTGCTAAAAATTTCACGACGTAATTGATTAGCTCGTTCGTCTAGTTGACTAATTTGTTCCGAGACATCTACGCTATTTTCTTGGGCTAATTCTTTAATCTGTTCGATGCGGGATTCTAATTCGTAAAGGGGTTTCTCAAAATCTAGGAGAAAAATCTTTTTCTCGGTAGTCTCGTTTTTAGTCATAGGTTAGTGGCTAGAAGTTTACTTGAAGCTAATCTTTTCTAGCTTACCGTTTTTCAGCGATCGATTATCGGCAGCTTCGGGATTACCTGGAGATAATTTCAGGTTAACGATCTAAATCTGTCAATTGTCGTATAATAGTAGATCGTGCCTTTTTCACCCCAAGGAGGATTAGTTATGGCAGGAAGTGAACTAAAAGCGGATCTATGGGTTAACGAATATATTACCCCCTGGGACATTTATAGTCATGGGGTTTCCCAGATTTTAGCCTACAAAAAAACCGCTTTTCAGGAGATGTATATTGTTGAATCGGGGGCCTATGGAAAAGCCTTGGTACTGGATGGCAAATGGCAATCCTGTACGGGGGATGAATTTATTTATCATGAAGCATTAGTGCAACCGGCAATGATTGCCCACCAAGAAGCAAAAACTGCTTTAATTCTGGGGGGTGGTGAAGGTGCGACAACGCGGGAGTTATTGCGTTGGAAAACAATCGAAAAAGTGATGATGATCGATATCGATGGGGATGTGGTGGCAGCTTGTAAGGAACATCTTCCCGAAATGCACCAAGGCACTTTTGATGATCCTCGTTTTCAGTTAGTTGTGGCCGATGCTTTAGAAGTTTTAGACACGACTAATGATAAATGGGATATTATTATTTCTGATCTGGTTGATCCCATCGAAGAGGGTCCCTCTTTCCCCCTATTTACGAAAGAATACTTTGAAAAACTACAAAGAGTTTTGGCAGAAAATGGCATTGTGGTTGTCCAATCTGGCCCGGTTTCTCCCCCTTCGGTGATGTATCATGCGCGTTTGGTGAATACTTTAAAAGCAGTTTTTCCCTACGTTCATTCCTATTGCGCTCCCACTCCTAGTTATGGTTCCCCTTGGGGTTTTACTCTCTGTGCTAATCATCCTTTAAATACTCGTCCCGATCCCGATGTGGTGGATGAATTAATCACCGATACAACTACGGGAGGATTACGTTTAATTGATGGCATGAGTTTACTCGGAATGTTACAAACTCCTCTCTATATTCGTCAAGCAATCGCACAAAATACGGAAGTTTATACCCTAGCAAAACCCCCGAAATTCTTCGGTCAAGGAGTAATCAGTAATCAGTAATCAGTTATCAGTTATCAGCTATCAGTAAATAAGGGTTATGGCTCTTCTAGGTTCTGTGTGATAAGTTTAACTTACAATATGATCGATCAATCTTTGTGTCCTTTGTGTCTTTGTGGTTCGTTCCACCCCCTCGCTAGAAGGAATGTATCTTAGAATACATTTTACCCACCAAATCCAAG